>JBAYZR010000266.1:0-5366 GCA_041672425.1 Pedobacter sp.
ATATCTTAGTTTCCCTTTCTTCCAATAGTCGCAGACCGGCACGAATTGTTTCGCTTGCTGAACCAAAACGGCCTTGGACAACCTGTTGTGAAATGAACTTTTCGTAGTGTGAACCGAGAGTAACGCTGGTATTTTTTTGCATGATATGACCTCCATCAATGTTGCAACAATCCAACATATAATATTTATTGGTATTGGTCAAGGGTCAGAATTATGCCCAAACCAGGGAGAGGCTAATGTTCCTTTCTATTTGACTGAAAAAATCCCTGGGAACACTCATTAAAAGGCTGCTGTCAATGTTCTCTACTCTACCCGGAATATTCCTCAATTGATTTGTACGTCCTCTTGATTTTTCAATAATTTAAGGTAGATTTGACAACATGAACTTTCATTATGAATATCGGAGTTTATTGTAATGAATTTCACATCTCGTTGGTTTTTCATCAAGACAAAACTAAGCGGCAAAATAGCCTTGGTACCCTATCTGGCGCTTGGGCTTTCCTTATGTCTCACGTTATTCTTTTGGCGCATGTACGATCATAGCCTTCAAAATAGTGCAGAAATGATTTACAAGGACAAGACTGAAGAAATTACTTCTCGAATCTTTAAAGGTATACATGAAAACGAACAGATTCTGCGCGGTGTAGCTGGCCTGTTAAATGCCAGCAACGAAGTTTCCAGGAAAGAATGGCGTCAGTATGTATCATATTTGAAACTTCATGAAAATTACCCCGGTATTCTTGGTATCGGTTTTTCCAAATGGATCACACCTGCTGAAAAAGATAAACACACCCGAGAAATTCAGGCTGAGGGATTTCCTAATTACAACATCACTCCCGAAGGAGAGCGCCAGACATATACCTCCATCATCTACCTGGAACCTTTTGACTCGAGAAACCAGCGGGCTTTTGGCTATGATATGTTTTCCGAACCAATTCGGCGTGCTGCTATGCAAAAAGCCCGTGACGAAGGGAAAACGTGCATTGCCGGCGCCATAACTCTGGTGCAGGAAACAGACAAAGACAAGCAGACCGGTATGTTGATATATGTCCCCGTGTACAAGCAAGGAGTGAAAGTTTCTACCGTAGAAGAACGGAGAAACGCATTTATCGGCTTTGCCTACAGCCCCATCCGGCTGAGTGATTTAATGCATGCCATCTTCAACCAAATGCCCTCTGATATTGCTTTCGAACTCTACATCTCTGACAAAGAGATCCCAGAATCATTATTGTTTAGCAGTATACAGACTTTAAAAGAGGTACTGCCAGAAGGTTATCACCCAAGATATCAGAGTGAGTCAAAACACCAGGCTTTCGGTCGAAACTGGCGGATCACCTTCAAAACACTGCCTGCATTTTCAGAAGCAATTCAGAGCACAGCATCATATGCCGTTCTCACAAGCGGGATTCTCGTCAGCTGCATGCTCACACTAATCGCATTTATGCTGCTATCAGCACACGACAAGGCTCTTTACACTGCACGCACCTACAAAGAGAGTGAGGAACGATTCAAGGCATTGAGCGAGGCCTCGTTCGGCGGCGTCATCATTCATGAAAATGGACTAATACTTGAATGCAACCTAGCTCTCTCCACTATTAGCGGTTTCAGTTATTCAGAACTTATTGGAATGAACGGACTCGAATTGATTGCACCGGAATCCCTTGATATTGTGCGTACCAACATCAAGAGTGGATATGATCAGGATTATGAAGTAACAGGTGTTCGCAAGGATGGATCAAAGTATCCTCTCGCCATAAGAGGTAAGAATGTAGTCTATAAGGGGCGCAATGCAAGAGTCATAGAGTTTCGTGATATTACTGAGTTAAAACGCGCCGAGATGATCCGACAAGAGAGCGAGCAATTGACACACCAGTTACTGGAGAGCACCGATCAAGGTATTTATGGGATAGATTTGGATGGGTGTTGTACCTTCATCAACAGGTCGGCTCTCACTATGTTGGGTTACGATGCAACTGCCTGCCTCGGCCGTGACATGCACGATCTCATCCACCACAGTTACCCGGATAGCCACCCATACCCAGTAGAAAATTGTCCGATTTTCAGAGCAAAACTAACTGGTGAAGGTTTTCGCATAGACAACGAAGTCTTTTGGCGAAGCGACGGCACTTCCTTCCAGGCAGAATTGTCTTCGCATCCGATTTTTTTAGATGGCGCGATTAATGGCGCCGTCGTAACCTTCTCGGACATCACAAAGCGTAAACAAACTGAGAGTGAAAGAGAAGCAGCGCTTGCACGTGTCAAAAAGCTGGAAGGCATTATTCCTATTTGCATGTACTGTAAAAAAATCAGAGATGACCAGAATAGTTGGAATCAGTTGGAACAATACATCACTAACCACTCTGAGGCCATTTTTAGTCATGGTATCTGCCCACATTGCTATGAAGAACAAATGAATCTGATCAAAAGTGATGCAGTCGCAAAAAAGGACTACGTTGTTTGATACGCGAAGTAGGCGACTCGATAATTTTCTTTGAATTTCCAAGATAGGTAAGAATCCAGGAGGTAAATATATGGAAACGACTGTTTGGACAATACCCGATCTGCTACAGCTGTCTGGTGGGTACTGGAGTACCTGCGCACTGCATGCCGGTGTGAAGCTTGACCTCTTTAGCGTCCTGGATGGCACTGCAAGGACAGCCGCGGAGGTTGCGCAGATGCGGCGCACAAATCCGCGGGCTACCGGTATGTTGCTGGATGCACTGTCGGCACTTGGATTTCTGGAGAAGCGGGGCAACACATATCTTGCCACCCTGTTTGCGGCAGCCAATCTTTCTAAAAATTCTTCCGGATACATGGGGCATATCATCATGCACCATCACTATCTGATGTCAGGATGGGCCCGGCTGCAGGAGACCGTGACAACCGGAGTCCCGATCCGGGAAACTGTTTCGCATGGCGATGACAATACCGTCAGGGAAAGTTTCCTGATGGGGATGTTCAATCTGGCCAGCCAGCTGGCGCCCCGTATCGCCCAAAGCATAGACCTGCGCGGTCGTTATCGTCTGCTGGATCTGGGTGGAGGTCCCGGGACATATGCGATCCATTTCTGCCTTGCTAATCCCGAGCTGTCCGCTGTTGTGTATGATCTCCCCACTACCCGGATCTTTGCCGAGGGCGTTATCGCCCGCTTCAATCTTACACCCAGGATTGCGTTCACTCCTGGTGATTTCCATGTAGACCCGGTTCCGGCAGGCTTTGATGCGGCCTGGCTCTCCCATGTCCTGCATGCCAATGGACCCCAAGCCTGTGCCGCTCTTCTGAGCAAGGCAGTCGCGGCTCTCAATCCGGGTGGCATTCTGATGCTGCAGGAATTTATACTTGATGATACCAAGGACGGGCCACCCTTCCCGGCGCTCTTTTCGCTTAACATGCTGCTTGGCACAGAGGATGGACAGTCGTATTCCCAGCTGGAGTTGACCAGTATGATGACGGAAGCCGGTCTCTCTGAGGTCACCAGGCTTGCGCTGGAACTACCTAATGGCGCCGGGGTGATGACCGGTCGGAAACTGTAAATGACGGCAAAGCGTTATAACCCTTTTTCGGATGAACTGAAGCGCTATTTCGGCTGCAAGGTGCGGCGCATCTCAATCGATGCAGACTTCAGCTGCCCGAACCGCGATGGTTTGCTGGACACTGAAGGGTGCATTTTCTGTGGCGGTCACGGTTCCGGTTCTCATGGTATCCTCCGTAATCTCTCCGTATCCGGGCAGATCGAAGACGGCAAGAATGTCATGCGCCGCAAGTACAAGGCGGAGCAATTCATTGCCTATTTCCAGGCTTATTCCAATACATATGCCTCTGTGGAGCGCTTGAAGGCCTTGTTTGACGAAGCGCTCAATGTTTCCGGCGTTGTTGGCCTTATCATTGCAACCCGCCCTGATTGTCTGCCAAATGATGTTCTCGATTATCTCCGGAAACTTTCCTGTCAAACCTACCTCTGGCTGGAGCTGGGCATGCAGTCCATGTATGATCGAAGCCTGGAGCTGATTAATCGGCGTCATGACCACAGCTGTTCCGTAGATGCTTTCCAGCGTGCCAGGTCACGAGGGTTGCGGGTCTGTGCCCACATCATTCTTGGTCTGCCAGGTGAAACGCGGGATGAGATGCTGGCAACGGTTGATGAACTCAACCGACTTGGCGTGGAGGGGGTTAAACTGCATCTGCTGCATGTCATGAAGGGGACTACTCTAGCGGAGATGTACGGGCGGGGTGAGGTGGCGGTTATGGAGAGGGACGATTACGTCGGGTTAGTGTGCGATCTGCTGGAACGGCTTGACCCGGCTACCATTATCCATCGTCTGACCGGTGATGGCGGGCATGACAACCTGCTGGCGCCCTTATGGTCGTTGAAGAAGTTCGAGGCGCTTAATCTGATTGATGCGGAGCTGGCGCGGCGAGGGTCGCGGCAGGGGATTAAATTTTCCCGGTAAAGACGAGCACGATGAAGAGCAGATAAAACACCCCGCCCACAAGTAGCGTACCCGGCGTCAGATGTTTCTTGATGCGGATCTGCAGATAGGCCATACCGACCGAGGCAAAGGTAAGGGCGACGGTGATATAGGCGGCTGTATTGAGCTGCCAGTCTGTCATCATGATGCCGATGGCGGTGATCATCGACCCCTGAAATACCATTGCTCCGGTGATGTTGCCGATGGCCAGGGTGTCCTTGCCCTTGCCGATCCAGATCACGCTGTTGAACTTCTCTGGCAGCTCGGTGGCGATCGGCGCTATGATCATGGCCAGAATGAACGGCGAGATTCCCATCAGATTCGAGATGATTTGCACCTTTTCCACGAAGATGTACGACCCCCAGACGATCAGCAGCAGCGAGCTTATGACCTGAAACGCGATGATGGTGATGTGCGGGTCATGTGATTTGGGCGCGAAATAGCAGGGATCAAGGTCTGATTCTTCTACAGCGTGGCACGTGTCGTTTTCGCATCTGAGTGTCTTGAGCACATAGCCGCCGTAGGAGAGCACCAGAACCATCGCCATAAAGATCTTGATAACAGGGTGGCTGCCCAGAAAGGTCGTGGCAATTGCCAGGCCGTACAGCACAATGAAGTATTCCATATCGCGCCGCATCACAGCCGTATCGATCCGCATGATCGGGTAGTCAGCACGTTTTTTGCGATTAAGTATGACCGCCAGACCGCTGATGAAGAGAGCCAGTGTGCCGAGCATAAAGGGCGCCCCGATGATGGCGCCGACGCCGATCATATGACCGGCCTCTTTCGTGCCGAACAGGATAGCAATGATCGGAACCAAGGTTTCGGGAAGGGCGGTGCCGACGGCTGCGAAGATGCTTCCCACTGCCCCGTCTGACAGGTTCATTTTTTTGCCGA
>JBAYZR010000267.1:0-5291 GCA_041672425.1 Pedobacter sp.
CACCATCCCGACCATCGGTATCGGCGCTGGACCTGCCTGTGATGGCCAGGTGCTGGTTATACATGACATACTGGGGTTGTGTGAGAAATATTCTCCCAAGTTTGTCAAGCGCTATGCATCGTTGGCGCCGCTCATTTCCGAGGCGGTAAAAACCTACGTAGATGAGGTACGGGCAGGGGAATTCCCCACCGAGGCGCATTCGTTCGAGTAGGGGCGGCCCCATGTGGCCGCCCTGGTTGCCCCACCGCCCTACCCTGGTTGCCGCCCTACCCGGCCCATGTGGCCGACCACCCCTCTGGGCAACCACATGGGGTTGCCCCTACAGAAAAAACACGGAAAACTATGAAAATCATCACCAACATAGAAGAGATGCAGCAGGCTTCCCTCTCGCTCAAGCAGGCCGGAAAGTCCATTGCATTTGTCCCCACCATGGGTTATTTGCACGAGGGCCATGCCTCTTTGCTGCGGGAGGGACGCACACGGGGCGAGATCCTTGTGCTCAGCATTTTTGTCAACCCGATCCAGTTTGGGCAGAATGAGGATTTAGGCCGCTACCCCCGAGATATGGAGCGGGACTGTCGCCTCGCCGTTGAGTGCGGAGTTGATATGGTTTTTACACCGGATGCAGCGTGCATGTATCCTGCCGGATTTCAAACATCCATAACCGTGCGGGAATTGTCGCAGTCAATGTGCGGGGCGGTCAGGCCTGGGCATTTTGACGGTGTGGCAACGGTTGTGGCCAAACTGTTCAATATTGTTATGCCGGATGTGGCGCTGTTTGGCTGCAAGGATTACCAGCAACTGGCTGTCATCAGGCGTATGACGGCTGATTTGAACATACCGGTCCAGGTGGTTGGCATGCCTATCATCAGGGAGACGGATGGTTTGGCCATGAGTTCACGCAATGCCTATCTGTCGCCGGTTGAACGGCAAAGTGCCCAGTGCCTGTCGCGTGCCATTTACAAGGTACGTGACCTGTATGCGATTGGCATGAAGGATGTTACAACACTGCGGTGCGCAGCCTTGGATCTGATCTGTTCCGAGGCGGCTGCAACATTAGACTACCTGGATTTTCGCGATGGGACAACGCTGGAAACGGTTGAACAGGCGGACGACGGCACTCTCATGGCGCTGGCCGTAAAAATAGGAGCAACCAGACTGATCGATAATACCTTGTTGGGAGAGGAGTTGTAACCATGGGAAGACCATGCACACTACGAGAAACCTGCTATATTTTCAGTATGCCCTTTATTATAACCTCCCACCAATAAAAGAATTCAGTGGTGAAAATCATGCCTGAAGCTACTATCTACAGCGCCTCCTGGCTTGTGTCACCACATGCCGCACCCCTTTCGGGAGGAGCCATCCTGGTTTGTGATGGCGTTATCACCGCCATGGGTAGTTTGAAAGAGCTGAGACGCGATCATGCCGCCGCCTCTGTTGTCGATTATCCCGGCTGTGCCATACTGCCTGGTTTTGTAAATGCCCATACCCACCTGGAGTTGTCCCATTTTTCAGCCTGGCGCCTGCGTACCCATGTTGACTACAACCCGCGCAGTTTCGTGGACTGGATCATACAACTCATCAAGATCAAGCGGGGATTGAAGGCCGAGGATTATGTGGCCTCGGTCAACGGGGGGATGCGGATGTGCCTGGAAGCCGGTACTACGGCTGTTGGCGAGATTGTCGGCAATCCGTCCCTTGCCTCCCTGTATCGGACCTCGCTTCTATCCGGTCGCCTGTTTGTTGAGCTTTTTGGCCATGACCCGGCCACGTTCCATTCCCTGCTTGATCATGCTGTTGAGACCGGTTCAGTTGGTATGTCAGCTAACTTTGCAGCAGGACTTTCCCCGCATGCTACGTACACAATAAGCGATGAGAATCTACTGCTAATCCGGGAAATCGCGCTCTCACACAATTTGCCACTGTCCATTCATATCTCCGAATCCCCTGCCGAAACAGATTTCATCTTTGACTCCAGTGGTCCGCTGGCCGAAATGCTCTATCCATTTGTGAACTGGGAACGCTACCTGATGCCGCCACGTCGCTACAGTTCTACGCAATTATTGGACCGGGTCGGCTTGCTGACAGCTTCCACCCTGGCTATACACTGTGTTCACGTTACTCTGGCCGACGCCCTGATTCTCAAGGAACGCGGTGTTTCTGTCGCCCTTTGTCCCCGCAGCAACGACTGCCTTGATGTCGGTCGGGCACCGGTCGCAATGCTGAAAAAACTTCGAATACCGCTGGCACTGGGCACTGACTCCTTGGCAAGCAATGATTCCCTCTCTCTGTGGGACGAGATGCGCTTTGCCATGGATACCTTTCCTCAGGAGCTTTCGCCGCTGGATGTTTTTCAGATGGTCACATCGAATGCTGCTGCGGCCTTGGGGATTTCCTCGACATCTGGTTCCCTTGAACCGGTAAAACGAGCCGATTTTCAGGTAGTGGGGGATGTGGGTGACGTGGCTGAAAAGGTACTCGAACGTGCCATCTCCAAGGGGCAATTACATGAGGTCTATGCTGCCGGGCGCCGCTACACAGGTATGGCCAACTGATTCTGTTGTGAGTAAACTGGAATAATTGATATGAGACACCACCTTTATCACCAACATAAAGATAATGCCGTGGTCGCAACCATAGACCCGCGTGTTCGCTTGCTGGCGGCCGGCTTGCTGCTGGCGCTGGTGGTGAGTTCCAGCGCGTGTGTCTTTCCCTGGCTTGCAGCAGGGATTTGCCTGCCGTCGGCCTTGCTCTCCGGCTTGAGGCTGCGTATGTTGCTTCTGCGCCTGCTTCATCCGCTGTTTATTGCTACGGTGATCCTGGCGCTCAAGGCATTCATGGGCACGGGGGAAGCCTTCGCGTTTCTGGATGTCGGTGGTTATACCTTGACTGCCCATCGTGAGGGATTGCACGAAGGTCTGCTGATTGTTTCCCGGATCCTTGGCGCTGTTTCCGTTGCAGTACTGCTCAGTCAGGTGATGACCTTTACCGAGACCATGTCTGCCCTGGCATGGTTGCGGGTTCCTCGCAGCTTGGTGGAGGTTTCCCTTTTTGCCTGGCGCTCGTTGTTCAAGTTCTACGATGACGCCGTGGTGGTCTACACCGCCCAAAAGAACCGGCTCGGCTACTGCGGTTTGCGCCGCGGCCTCTCGTCATTCGGCGCCATGGCCGGGATGCTTACCATCAGGGCCTTTGACAGCAGCCAAGCCATGACCACCGCCATGTCCCTTCGAGGCTACGACGGCAGCCTGCCTCTCTTGCGCGAATCACGCCTCAGTACAGCCCAGCTTGCCGGACTGGCTGTCTTTGCTTTGGCGGCAACCCTTACCTGGAAACTTCAGAATTGACTACTTCTATCCCCCGTCTGTCAGCACGAATCGACTCCTTTTGCTATCCCGACGGCACGATTGCTCTCTCTGATATTTATCTTGATATCTGTCATGGAGAGTTTTGCGGGATCCTCGGTTCCAACGGTTCGGGTAAGACCACCCTGCTCAAGTTATTGGATGGTATCATCAGCGATTTCAAGGGTTCGGTGCTGCTTGATGGTAAAAATATCATCAGGCTTTCCCCCCGTGAGATTTACAGCAAGGCCGGTCTGGTGTTCCAGAATCCGGACGACCAGCTATTTGCACATTCGGTTTACGAGGACGTAGCCTTTGGCCCGCGCAACATGGGTTTTGGCGAAGTGGAAGTCACGCGGAGGGTTGGGGAGGCGCTGGAGTCGGTTGAGATGGCCGATCTGGCCAGGAAGGATATCCATAACCTCAGCTACGGCCAGAAGAAGCGGGTCTGCATTGCCGGTCTGCTGGCTATGGGGCATGAGATTCTCCTCTTGGACGAGCCGACAGCCGGCCTTGACCCGATGGGCGAATACCGCATGATGGAACTGCTGACCCGCCTTAATCGGGAATCGGCCGTTACCATTGTTATGGCCACCCATAGTGTCGATCTGATACCGGTCTTCCTTAGTCGCCTGCATATCCTCAGCCGGGGAAAGTTGGTTCGTAGCGGCACGCCGGAGGAGGTCTTTAATGTCAGTGACGATCTGTCAAGCGTCAAGTTGCGCCTGCCATATATCGCCGAGTTGATCCATCAGCTGAAGACCAACGACAATCTGCCATTCAAACGCCTGCCGCTGACCATCGGAGAGGCGCGCCGCGAGATCCTTGAGGTTTTCGGGCAGCGGGCAGACTCATAGAAGTTTGTTGTTCTATACAAACAATCGGTCTTCATGTATAAACTAATATTCGAGTCTTAATTCCAATCGGTTAATACGATTAATAACGAATTTATTTAATGCTCCCATGCTTTGAGGAGGAAACATGGCCATTTCTCTTGACCTGAAGCAACTCCTATCCATACAGCCTATCGATCTGCCGGTATTCCATCCGGTTGCTCTAGACTTAATGCGGATAGTATCTGATCCGTATTCAGATATTGAAGACATAATCAGGGTAATTAACAAAGACCAGGCCCTTTCAACACATGTTCTTAAAATGGCCAATTCCTCTGCGTATATGGGACTCATAAAAACGGAAACGATCAAGGATTCGGTTGTCAGGCTGGGAGTTCGTCAGGTAACCAGCCTTGCAGTGGCATCCTCGCAAGCTTCGCTATATAAATCTGACAACATCATAGTCAATGAGATAATGCGTGAATTATGGCAACATTCGCTTGTTTGCGCCCTTGGGTGCTGGTGGGTCGCCAGGCATACCGGGCATCAAAGCATTATTGATCATGCCTATTTAGCTGGTTTACTACATGATATCGGAAAGCTCTATCTGTTAAAAGCAATGGAGCGGATCATTCAAAATAATGAGATGCAGATAGTAATTGAGCGGGATTTAATGTTGGATATTTTTGCAGAAATGCATGTCGAACAAGGGTGCCGTATTATGGAATACTGGAATATATCACCTATATACCGGTCGGTAGTGGCAAATCACCATGCTGAACATTATGATCATGTTGACAGCCCGCTCTCCATTGTCAGACTTGTTAACAGGATCAGCAAAAAAGCCAGTCCAAGCCTTGTTAACGAGCCGGAAGAGACTGCCGATGATATCCTCGAATGCCACCTGCTTGACATGGACGAATCACAGTTTAAAAAACTAAAGGCTGCTATGAAAAGATTTCACGAAATTTCAATGTAATTTTGAAGGCTAAGGAGCTGTAAATAAATGACTTGGTTATATTGCGCTCAGATTCGGGTCAGATTTGGCTGAACTGATTGAGGCAAACCGCAGACGTAGCAGAGCTACGTTGAGGATTTGGTGATTGAAGTT
>JBAYZR010000268.1:0-5283 GCA_041672425.1 Pedobacter sp.
GGGCCTCGTCTTCCTTATTAAGGTAGCGCCGTAATATTGCAACTGTGGCTGTTTCGGCACGGTATGCGATCATTTTTACTGTGTCTGTCAGCATCTTGTTCAGAGGTAACAGCTGCGTTGGCCGCAGTAGCTCTTGAAGTAGGTTATCCAACCCCGGAGAACTGGGTTGAACATACCGGACAAGTCTTCCAGACTCTTGTCACTACGCCGATATAAACGCCATTCCCGCATGGTTTTACGTATTGATTTTGTCGCTTCGTTGCTCACTGCCGGACTGAAGTTAACGAAGAATTTACCATGCCGATTCTTTGACAGCCTGGGTCTGAATGTATATCCCAAAAAGTCAAACTGTTCATGGGAGTAACTTCCTCGTCGGTCGTCATCCTTGCAATAGACAATTTTTGTCTTCTGGGGATGCAGTTCCAGCCGACATTCAGCAAACCGCTCTTCAATCATTACTTTTAACCAGTTGGCTTGCGCTTCACTGGTGCAATGACAAACCACATCATCAGCAAATCGCTCGAATGAAATATCTGGACAGTTCTTTCGCATCCACATATCGAACGCATAGTGCAGAATGAGATTTGCCAGCAGAGGGCTGATTACCCCACCTTATCTGAAGTAATTCGTTATCCGAAGTAAATACGGCTAGAGTCTTATGTTAGGGCATTTGTTCTATATTTACTTCGGATAATATTTTCAAAAATTGGTTAGCCAAGCAAGTAAATCTTCGTCTTTGGTCCAATGAGGTAATTTAGTTGCGATCATGTCCGGATAGGTCTTTTCCAGGGCTTTACGTTTCAGTTCAGTATCCGTACGGGCATAGATTTCTGTTGTTGATATATCAACATGCCCCAAAATATCGCGGATGTAAATCAGGCTGACACCTGCTTGTAGTAAATGCATTGCCTTTGTGTGCCTGAAACTGTGAGGGTTAACCTTATCCGGAATTATTGAAGATATTGTCTTTGCACGAGAGACGTATTTATTCAGAATGAACGAAATGCCTTTGGGAGTCAGTTTGCACCGCTGACTGTTAAAAAATAGCGGGCAATCCTGAGAACCGTTTTGGAGTAAATGAGTCTCGGCCATATATTGCTTTAGTAGTGATTCAGTATTTGACATGAGGGGAACCTGCCGTGATTTACGACCCTTGCCGGTAAGAGTGATGATTGGTGGAGGATCCAACCTGACATCACGAACGGATAGATCTGCCAGCTCTTGTACTCTGGCGCCAGTATCATACAGTACCGAAAGCATTATCAAGTTGCGACGTCCACTGGCTTTCGATAGATCCGGCTGAGCAAGAATGAGTTTTAATGCATCCGGAGTAAGGTAATTTACCACTGGCGCTGCTGTCTTTTTCATCGGAATAGAAAGAACTTTTTGGTACGACAATATGCCAGTCGGATCCTCGACCTGTATATAGCGGAAAAAACCATGAATACACGCCAGCCTTTGGTTACGTGTAGTAATACTGTTTTTTCTGTCCTGTTCAAGCCACGTGAGGAAGCCAACGACGAGCGGTTCATCAATACGTTGCAAACGGAGACGTTCAATAGACAAACCGCAGCTATGCTTGCAATATTTGAGAAACAGCTTGAAAACCTCTCGATAAGATTTGATCGTATTGGGGCTTACATTGCGCTGCCCTGGTAGATATGCGGATAAATATTGAGACAATGTCCTTGCAAAGTCAGTTGGTTTCATAGCCGTTACCCCCCATTGAGGGAAATACATAACCGAAGGCATGTTCCACCTTCGCTGTTATATCAGGATAGATTTCGGCGGTCAGTCTCAGGTATTGTGATGTGTCACGAAACGAATGGTGCCCCAGGTACGTTTTGAGAACTGGGAGATAAGCCGTTAAATCTTTTCCTTCCAGGACCCAGCGTTTGAGACAATGGACGCAGAATGTATGGCGAAAGTCATGCACTCTTGGTCCCTTTCCCCATCCGCCATGGGAGATACGGGCTTTCCAAAGGAATTTTCTGAAGTTTTTATAGATGTTTCCGATGGTTATCGGCTGTTTATTTGGTGATGGGAAAAAATAATCGTCTGGTTTCGAGAACATATGAATCTGCTTTACATAGGCATGGCATCGTTCTAGAAGTTCCGTGGAGAGGGGGACCAATCTGTCCTTGTTGAATTTCCCGTCCCAAATCGACAATACGCCGGTGAGTAAATCGACATCCTGGATTTTGAGATGCAGAGCCTCTGAAACACGCAAGCCACAGCCATACAAGATACGGAACAACAACGGCATAATCCAGTGTCTGTATGGGACTTCGGCGCAGTAATGACAAGAATCGACCTGCTTAAAAAATGCTGTAAGCTCATGGTTGCTGAAGATGTAGGGAATGTATGCAGGATCTTTTGGAATGATATTTTTGGGCAACACATATGCGTGAACTCCGATCTGGTTCATATACAGAGCCAGTTGCCGTATGATACCCAGTCTGTGTTGCATAGTGGCAAGCGCTTCATTTGGCAGTTTCTGACTCCATATCTGTACCAGCTCTTTGGACAAAACCGGTTCTGTACAGCCATACGCCAGACAAAACTGGTCGAATTGGTAAAGTAGTCGTGGGCTGCTGTCATATTTATAACCGAGGGAATGTTTCTGGAGAATCATTCCCTGGATAAACTCCTTGAGCGGACTGCTATATGCGAATTCGGTCATGACTGGAACACCTCCTCCGGATTCAGCGCACATTCACGCAGCATGTCTACGTTCACTTTGAGATAGACAGCCGTTGAATCTGAGCTGAGGTGTCCCAATATGTCTGAAATGACGGACAAGGGAGTGTTTTCCTCAAGCAGCCTACTTGCCAGTGTGTGCCGCAGAGAATGCATGCCTTTCTTCTTTTGGGGGCAAATCGGGATTTTGGCTAATCTCATGTATTTGACCACGATTTGATGAAGATGGTCTTCATCCGAGAAGGGTTCCAGCGGGGCAAGGTGCCGTAAGAATACATATGGTGATTCAACTTTTGGTCGCCCGTTTTTGAGATAATCTATGATCGCCCAGCCAATATCAGGAAGAAGGGGCAGAGTGAGGGGTTTGGACGTTTTGGATTGAATTAATTCGATACGATTATCTTGCCATTTCAAGTTGTCCAGCTTCAGATGTTTGATATCCATTGTTCGGAGGCCCAAGCGTGCTACCAGGAGAATCATGGCATAATCCCTCTTCCCGGCGGGATTACCTCTGTCAATTATATCGAACAATTTGGTGACATGGTCGGGAGTCCATACTGATGGGATTCGGTTTTGCTTTCTGGCCTTGATGGACGGTATGCTTCTCGTGAGGTTTTGTGGATGAAATTCGCTGGTGCAGAGGTACCCTAAAAAGGAACGCATCGCACAAAGATGCAATTCTACGGTCTTGTATGCGTACCCCAACAACGTGTTGATATAACAGGCAACGTGAGTAGCGGCGATATCGGGGATATGCTCGATCTCTTGTGACTCCAAATAGCTCAGAAACTTTTCACTAATGTTCCTATAGTGATTTTGCGTTACTTTTGAGTATTCCTTTTGCCGACAGTGGTCCGCATAGCGTTGCAGCATTTCTCTGAATTCATTATGTTGCAACAGTTCTTTCTGCTTGTAGTATCGGCGCAGGATGCTTCTATGCTGTTGGAAGTCGCCAAGCATTCGAACGACTCGGAGGACGTTAATGATTGATTGCGTAAGTTTTCCAGATTTTTCCAATTCGGAAAAATTGTACCGTTTGTCCAGAAAACGCAGCCCCAGATCTTCTGTAAAGTGATCGGCTCCGTTAATTTCGCAAAAAATGGCAATATGTCTCCACATTGAGCGATAGTACTTTAATGACTGGTCAGTGTAATGAAGGCGGAGTAGTTCTTTTTCCAGTAGGGCGATTAACTCGTGCAAAGACAGGTCATTCATCGGCGTTCCTCCAAAATATGGTAGTGAGATTGGATGCCAATCTCCCACACATATTTTTGGTCGCCGTATTATCCGAAGTATATCGGAATCAATTAGAGAAATAGCGAGGGGTTACAGCAGTTACTTCGGATAACGAATTACTTCAGATAAGGTGGGGTAATCTCTCCCCTTCTTGCGAACATCTATCTTCATCGGTTTGACCGGGCCTTTCACGAAGAAGCGGACAGCCCCTATCACTTCGCCAGAGCACGAATGGTGCGGTTTGCCGACGACTTCGTGGTGTTGGCCAGATTTATGGGAAAGCGCATAACCGACTGGCTGGAGAAGACACTCGAAACAGTCCTTGGACTCAGCATAAACCGTGACAAGACCGGAATTGTCAGAATGAACAAGAAGGAGAGCCTGAATTTTCTGGGGTTCACCCTCCGCTATGACCGTGATTTGAAGGGTAGGGATTGGGACTATCTCAACATCATGCCGAGCAAGAAGGCCATAGCGGCACTCAAGGAAAAACTGCGGGTAAAGACTCGTAGTGGATACAAAAGACGACTTGTCCATGTAATCGGAGAAGTAAACAGCATCCTTCGCGGATGGGGCAACTACTTTGATTACGGATATCCCCGGAAAGTGTTTCGAGACGTGAGCCATTACACGAGGACTCGCTTTCAAATATTTCTGAACAATCGAAGCCAACGACGGAGCAAACCCTTCAGGGTAGGTGAAAGCCTGTATGCCGGACTGAAACGCTATGGTCTGGTTTACCTGTAATAGCACCGTCTTCAACTCCTCGATAATGCCTGTTGCAAGAAGACTGTCTGTTAGCCGTATGCGGGAAATCCGCACGTACGGTTTGATGAGGGGAAGCTGGTCAAGGCAGCTACGGCAAGGCTACTAGGGCACCGCCAAACGAAAGAGGCGGAAACAGACAAGCCAAACCTACGGTTGCAGTGGCCTGCTTCCTACTCTACCGGTTCAACTGCCGTTTTTAGGTTGATTGTCGTCAAACTGGCGGCTCTGTTCACGATTGACCACCAGATAGCGGTAGTGTTGCGCCACCAACCAGGCAATGTTGGCTTCTGTGGCAATTCCCCGATCCATAATCACCACCGCCTCTGCGGGTGCGTTCAACCCGGTAAGCATGCCCTCCAGAGTCGTGCCTTCAGAGACATTACCGTCAAATACCCCCAGGCAAAGCCATCCTGCCGATAATACTCCCCAGAGCGCAAGAACGCTGGATACCGTTTAATCCCACCCGCTCCAGAATCTCTGGCAGCCCCAATTTGGTCAGCGCCTGGAGACCGGCATGTTCCACCCCTACTGAGCGGGGTTGAACAAGCTCCAGTGACAGGACATCAACCTCTTGATAGT
>JBAYZR010000269.1:0-5267 GCA_041672425.1 Pedobacter sp.
GCATCTCCGCCGCCATATCCTCTCCGAGAAGAAGTGGCACATCCCGCATTTGAAATCTTCTACACGGTAGATCGGCAACCTGCCACACAGGACATTCATGATAAGGCCGAGGGACAATCTTCCCGGGGCATGCACGCATACCGCAGGAAAGTGCCACATCGATGCCTGTTTTAGTCGTTATAGCCATCCGCATCGGCGGTCGGATCAAACTGCTCCCAATGTTCCGGAGAGCGCCAGAGACCGGAAAGGATCAGTTCGCGGATGTGTGGGAATTCCTTGGGCAGTCGATCATACATTTTGACGAACAGTTCCTCGTGGGAAATGATCTCATCTTTCCAGACATCGCGGTCAATCGACATAAGATCATAGAACTGCTCGCGGGTAACGCTGTTAAGCCCATTCCAGTCCAGGTCTTCGTGGCGCGGCATCCATCCCAGCGGACTTTCAACGGCGGCGGCATGGCCGTTTACCCGTTCCACGATCCACTTGAGGATGCGCATGTTTTCGCCGTATCCGGGCCAGAGGAACTTGCCGTTTGCATCCTTGCGGAACCAGTTGACGCTGAAGATGCGGGGTGGTTTTGGTGTTGTGCGTCCGACCTGCAACCAGTGGGCAAAATAATCGGCCATGTGATAACCGCAGAAGGGTAGCATGGCAAAAGGATCACGACGGACATTGCCAATGGCGCCGGTTGCGGCTGCCGTTGTTTCGGAACCCATGGTGGCAGCCAGATAGACGCCGAAGCTCCAGTTGAAGGCTTGGTACACCAGCGGAATAACAGTGTTACGGCGTCCGCCAAAGATAAAGGCGCTCATCGGCACCCCTTTGGGATTTTCCCATTCCGGGTCGATGGAGGGACATTGACTTGCCGGTGAGGTAAAGCGGGAGTTGGGGTGGGCAGCGTTTCTGCCGCAACCCGGGGTCCATTCGTTGCCCTGCCAGTCGATAAGCTTCTCGGGAGGGGTTTCGGTCATTCCTTCCCACCAGACATCGCCATCCGGGGTCAGCGCTACGTTGGTAAAGATGGAGTTCCTGGTACATGAGGCCATGGCGTTCGGGTTCGTTGCGTCCGAGGTGCCGGGAGCCACACCGAAGAAGCCGTATTCCGGGTTGATGGCATATAGCTGCCCATCGGGACCGGGCTTGATCCAGGCGATGTCGTCGCCAACGGTGGAGATTTTCCAGCCGGTTTTGTTGAAGGTTTCAGGCGGTACCAGCATGGCCAGGTTTGTTTTGCCACAGGCGCTAGGGAAGGCAGCTCCCAGGTAGGTCTTCTCGCCATTGGGTGATTCAATCCCCAGGATAAGCATATGCTCGGCCAGCCACCCCTCATCCTTGGCAATCTTGGAGGCAATTCGCAACGCCAGACATTTCTTACCCAGCAGGGCATTCCCGCCGTAACCGCTACCATACGACCAGATTGAGCGCTCTTCAGGGAAATGGACAATGTATTTTTCCTTGCTACAGGGCCATGCTACATCTTTTTGGCCGGGTTCCAGCGGTGCGCCCACCGAATGCAGGCAGGGTACGAATTCACCGTTGCCGAGCATATCCAGGACGGCTTTGCCCATACGGGTCATGATGCGCATATTGACGACAACATAGGGGGAATCCGTTATCTCAACGCCGATCTTGGCGATCGGCGAGCCGAGCGGCCCCATGCTGAAGGGAATCACATACATTGTGCGACCGCGCATACAACCCTTGAACAACTTTGTCAGGGTTTCCTTCATCTCTTTCGGAGCCATCCAGTTGTTAGTCGGCCCTGCATCCTGTTTGGATATGCTACAGATAAAGGTGCGATCTTCAACGCGAGCTACATCGCCTGGATCAGAGCATGCCAGATAACTGTCTGGGCGCTTTTCCTGATTCAACTTTTTAAACGTGCCGCCCTGCACCAGATTATTGCACTGTTCGTCATATTCCTCTTGGGATCCGTTACACCAGTGTATCCTCTCAGGCTGACACAAAGTCGTAACTTCTTCCACCCACTTCAATAGTTGTTCGTTGTTTGGAACATCGTAAGTCATACTCCACTACCTTCCCATGTCGTAAATTTTGTAGCTATGTTGAAAGTTCATTTGCAGCAGGCGCTCTTCGGGAATCTGGGTATCCCCAGTTTAGCCAGGATGCTGAACAACGGGCAGAACTGGGTGAATCCGGACTGTAACAGGTTTAGTCCCACGAAGCCGGTGAACCAAAGCCAGTTTGGGCTGTGGAAGTGTGCCAGCAAGAGCGAGATGATGATGAATGACCCCGCCACGATGCGCACAATTCGCTCGATATAGAATTCTTCTTTCATAGTGTTACCTCTTGGTTTTTAGAGTTCCCCTACTTCAGGTTTTTCTTTATACGTTCAACCGCCTCTATCACATTATCCCGATTCCCAAAGGCTGACAACCGGAAATATCCTTCGCCACTCGGTCCGAAACCGCTCCCTGGGGTCCCGACCACGTTGCACTCGGTCAGGAGCTTGTCGAAGAAGTCCCAACTGGTCATGCCACCCGGTGTCTTGAGCCAGATGTAGGGGGCGTTGACGCCGCCGTGAATCGTCACGCCTATTTCCATAAGGCCTTCACGAATGATGCGGGCGTTCTCCATGTAATAATCGATGATCTCCTTGGTTTCTTTCCACCCTTCGTCGCTGTAAACAGCAGCGGCGGCCTTCTGCACCGGGTAGGAGGCGCCGTTGAACTTGGTGGTGGTGCGGCGCAACCAAAGCTTATTGAAGCTGTAGCGCTCGCCGGTCGTCGTGACGCCCATGACTTCTTCCGGTACGACCACCAGGCCGCAGCGCACACCGGTGAAGCCGGCTGTTTTGGAGAAGGAGCGGAACTCTATGGCACACTTCTTGGCCCCTTCAATCTCGTAGATCGAATGCGGAATAGACGGGTCGGTGATGAACGCCTCGTAGGCGGCGTCAAAAAAGATCACCGCGTCATTGGCAATGGCATAATCGACCCATTTCTTCAGTTCTGCCTTGCTTGCCACCACTCCAGTCGGGTTGTTGGGGAAGCAGAGATAGATGATGTCCACCTTAGCGGTGGGCAGGGCAGGGATGAAGCCGTTGGCCTCGTTGCAGGGAAGGTATACGATGTTCTGATAGTAGCCCTTATCGTCGGCCTCGCCAGTGCGGCCGATCATGACGTTGGTGTCGTTGTAGACCGGGTAAACCGGGTCGCCAATGGCCACCACGTTGTCCATGGCGAAGATATCCAGGATGTTGGCGCAGTCGCACTTGGAACCGTCGGAGATGAACATCTCGGAGGTACTGAGCGAAACACCCAGCGGCTTGTAGGATTTCTCGATGATGGTGTTGATCAGCCAGTCATACCCCTGTTCCGGGCCGTAGCCGGCAAAGCGATCTATCGTGGCCAGATCATCCACTGCAGCGTGGAAGGCCTTCAATACGGCTGGGGCCAGGGGACGGGTGACATCGCCGATCCCCAGTCGGATGACCTTGGCAGAGGGATTGGCCTCGGCAAAGACGCGTATGCGACGACCGATTTCCGGGAACAGGTAGCCAGCTTTAAGTTTCAGATAGTTGTCGTTTATTTTTGCCACAATATCCTCCAACGTCATAGTATGGTTCAGCAAAATTCCGCTATTTTTGAGACCCTCAAGGCATTTTCTGCTTACGGGCCGCTTTGTTTATGTACATATCCTGATCCGCCTGCTTGAGAGCCTCCTCCAGGTCTTCCGGGGTTTCGCTGGTTGCATGGCCGAGTGAGATGGAAAAGGGGAAACCATGATACAGGGTGGGTGATTTGGCAACAGCGTCCATAACACGCTCCAGTGCCATCTCCACATGTTCCTTATCGACTCCCGGCAAGAGAATGGCAAATTCATCGCCACCGATCCTGGCAACTATGTCCTCGGCGCGAAACGATTCGATCAGTACCTGAGCCGTAGCCTTGATCAGGGCATCACCAGCCGAATGACCGAGGGTATCGTTGCACGTCTTGAGATTATCTATGTCTGCTATGACTATTGAGATCGGTTTCACGCGGCCACGGGAGAGGCGAGCGGTCTCGCTGTCGAAATAGGCGCGATTAAACAGACCTGACATGGCATCGTGTGAGCTGGTATATGTCAACTGATCACTCTTCTGGTCTTCATTCTGTATCATCGTGTTGAAGATTCTGGCCATAATACCAATTTCGTCACTGGAGTCATGCTTGAAGAGCCTGTCTTTACCTTGTTTGAGCGATATATTCTTTACATGAGCTGCGAAGCGCACAAGGTTATTTGTAAAGCGCTCCATCATCAGTCTGACAAACAGCACACTGAATAACGTGCCAAAAAAAATTGCCACAAACAGATATCTCTGAAACAGATATATCGGCGCATATGCCTCGGCAAGCGGATAGTTGGCGCCCATGACCCAGTCGGTGGTCTTAAAATGCTTGAATGAGGTCAACGAGCGCTGTCCCAGCGGGGTAACATTTTCACCGCTGCCCTCAAACCCCTTGAGCGCTGCGTCAAGTAACCTGTTTGCCACAGCAATCTCGGGCCGGTGCATGATCCGCGACTTGTCCGGGTGCATGATCATGGTTTGACCACGAGTGATGATATAGAGATAGCCGGTTTCGGCAATGCGGATACGTGACGTTTCACCCAGAATATTGTCATTAAGCAGGTTCAGGCTGCCGCCGAGAATGGCGATCAGCTTTCCGCCCTTGTCCCGTACCGGAGCGGTAAACATGACGGCCGGCGCTCCGGGGGTATGTGTCGAGAGGTAGGGTTCCGAAATGACCGGTAGTCCGGAAGATATAGTTTTTTTGTAATATTCCCTGAACGAGATGTCCCGACCGCGCCGGTTCGGACGATACGGTGATTCCGCGATGATTCGCCCATCAAGTGAAAAAAGAAACAGGCCGTTGTCAAATATGCTTTGTGTTCCGGAGCGATTATCCAGAAACTGTTGTGTTGTTTTAGTGTCGGATACAATTTCAGGGGTGAGTTTCCTGGAAACATCGACCAGAAGCTTTTGGGCGCCCAAAAGCTTCTGGTCGATGTTTTGCGTCAGCACGGTCAGCAGGGTAAACTGCTGCTGCGAAATGGTCTGTTTGAACTCATGTTTGAAGTAGAAAAAAATCAGCGCTGCCAGTACGGCCTGAAACAGGAACAGAAAGGAGCAGACCGTTACGGTCATCCTGAAGGTTATGCTGTGACGAGCGGGCGGGGATATTCGCTCCATTGCAGATCATCTCCCAGAGGTGCGATTAAATAATAATTCAGCCAAATGGAGCTTATTGTGCCAGCAT
>JBAYZR010000270.1:0-5241 GCA_041672425.1 Pedobacter sp.
CATCGCCATGAGCCGGATGCTTGCCTCCACCACGTCATCGGCATTGATCGCCTTCATGCATTCGTGGTCGGTTGGGCACTCCCGCAGTTTGCAGGGGGCGCAGGCAATCTCCTTGCGGATGATGACTGCCTTGTCGGTGTAGGGTGAGGTGGTGGTATGGTCTGTGGCGCCGAATATTGCCGCCAGCGGCACACCGAAGGCAGCGGCGATGTGCATCGGTCCTGAGTCGTTGGTGACAAAGAAGTTGCAGCGCTTGATTAGCGCCATCAACTCCCGCACAGTGGTTTTGCCTGCCAGATTGAGACCGTTTCCTGCCAGCCGCTGCTCGATATCGGCGGCAATCCCGATTTCTCCAGCGCCACCGAAGATAACTATCCTGGCTGACCATTCAACAGCCAATCGCTTGGCCACTTCAGCGAATCGATCCGGATACCAGCGCTTGGCCGAGCCAAAAGCAGCCCCAGGATTGATGCCGATCAACAGTTCATTGGCTGATATGCCGTGTGAAGCAAGTTGCCCGGCTGCATTCAAATCCTCCTGCTGGCTGGTGAAGAGACGAGGTTCATGGATCTGCCCCGAAATCCCAAAATGCTGCGCCAGTTTCTGGTAATAGCCAACTTCGTGGATGGTCGCTGACTCTTTACCTGAGTTGTAGCGGCCGGTCAGCATGAATCCGCGACCGTCGCTGTTCTTCCCGAGCCTGACCGGTATGCCGGCCAGCCAAGGCGTCAAGGCGGAGTCAAAGGAGTTTGGCAGGATGATAACCGCGTCAAAGGAGTTCTTTCGTAGAGTTTGCGCCAGTCTCAGCCTGCCTCTGATTCCTTTGTGCGCGCCGTTGCGGTCAAAGGTGATGACCTGGTCGATCCAGGCATGGGGAGAAAAAAGTTGCGTCACTAACGGGTTTGCCAGCAGGGTGATCTCGGCCTTGGGAAAATGTTCCCGGATGTTGCCAATGGCCGGTGTGGTCATGACCGCATCACCGACCCAGTTTACGGCACGGATCAATAACTTTTGTACGTTGCCGTGTATAAATTCGCTCACTGTACCCTGTCTGCTAAACCTTGCTCTTCACTCTTTTCCGCCTCATCAATCAGCATGACCGGAATGCCTTCTCTGACTGGAAACTCCAGACCGCAGGCGTGGCAGCAAAATCGCTGCGCCTCGTTATTAGCCTGAAGCTCGCCTTTGCAGGCTGGACAGGCAAGTATGTTCAAGAGATCATCTAAATGCATGCGACACCTAGTTTAAGGAAATTAAGTAAAATACAATGCCACAAACTGAATTATTTTTGAAGTAAATTAAGCAGTAGCGCTTTCAGGGGGGCGGGATCGTCAATGGTTAGTTCGAGTCGGGCGAGCAGTGTCTTTTGAGCAAGTTCCTCTGGAAGACGCTTCAGTTTGACGCCATCCTTTTCGGTTGTTATGGCGTAGTCGGCGCCGGAGGTGCGTAGCTTTTCCGCAATTGCTCTAATTTGATCGTTGCCATAGACGGCATGGTCCGGAAGGCTGATGGAGGCAACCAGATTCACCTTGTGTTGTCGCAATCCGTCAAAAAAGGATTGCGGTTCGGCGATACCTGCGAATGCAATTACGTTTCGGCCACAAAGGGAATCAAGCGAAAGCGGTTCTCCGCCTGAGAGGGGAATTACGTCGGCAAGATCATGACGCGCATTGCAGGAAGGAGCGCCTGATAGCGGCGCTGTAGGCGTGCCAGCTTGGGGGCAGCGGGTCTGTATGACCAGATCTGCCCGGACGCAGGCTGACTTCGGTTCACGTAGCAGCCCGGCAGGCAGGGTACAGCCATTGCCGAACGGGTGAGAGTAATCCAGCAGCAGAATGTTCAGGTCGCGATGCAGGCGCAGGTGCTGGTAGCCGTCGTCCAGCAGAAAGATATCGGGAACCAGACGCTCTATGGCCAACAGTCCGGCTGCGTAGCGGTCACTGCCGATGATGACCATCACTCCAGGCACTGTTGTGGCCAGCAGGAATGGTTCATCTCCGCACTCTTCGGCAGAGCGGAATACGGTGTTGCCGTCGGAGACAATGGCAGTCTGCCCTTCCATGGATCCTCCGTAGCCCCGTGAGAGGATGGCTACCTTCAGCCCCTGCGCCAGGAGCATGCGGGCGATATAGGCGGTGACCGGCGTCTTGCCAACGCCACCAACGGTGACGTTGCCGATGGAGATGACCGGGCAAGGGAGACGTTTGGACGCTAATATCCCTATCCGGTACAATACGGCCCGCAGGTGTTGGGCCAGAGCGTAGGGCAGGGACAGCGGGATCAGAATCGTTATCAGCAGCCGATCAAGGAGGCCATTGCGAGTACCGCTGGCAAGAGTGCGCCAGTATGTTGCAAATGAAGCTTTCATAAATACTTGGCAATGACCTCAAGATGCCGTTCGGTGGCGCCTCCGTTTTCCTGCATCATTCGCAGTCCGTTCTGTCCCAGAGTCTGCCGCTTGTCACTGTTTTCTATGAGTGTGCGGCAGACGGCTGCCAAACCTTCTGATGTATCTACCTGTATGCCCGCCTGATAGTGCAGCACTAATGCCGCAATCTCCCTGAAGTTGCTCATATCTGGTCCGAAGATAATGGGAATACCCAGAGATGCCGGTTCCAGCAGGTTGTGTCCGCCGGTCGGCGCCAGGCTGCCGCCGACAAAGACCAGGTCCGACAGGGCGTACAGTCCCATCATCTCACCAATGGTGTCAACCAGCAGTACTTCTCCGGCTTGAAACAGTACCTTTTCAGATGTCGTAATCACCATGCGCCGTCGGTATGGCAGGCCCATTCGCTCCAGCAGGGCTGCAACCTCATTGGCCCGCTCGGGATGACGCGGGACGAGCACGAGAAACAGGTTGTCGCATGTTGTCAAGAGTTCCCGATATGCGGCTAGAACGAGTTCTTCTTCACCGGGGTGGGTACTGCCGGCTGTCATTACGGTCAGGCTGCCGGGTATGGCATAGCGTTCTCGAAGACCAGCCCTTTCTTCATCCTGTACCGGATGAAAGGGGATGTCGTATTTGAGATTGCCGGTTGCCAGAGTCCGCTCCCTTGGAGCGCCGATGGCGATGATCCGCTCCTGGTCGGTTTCCGTTTGCATGCAGAGAGTGGAGAACAATTGCAGGGGGTGGCGGAAGAACCAGTCGAATTTCAGGTAGCGGCTGAAGGAACGATCAGATATCCGCCCATTGGCCAGAATGACCGGGATATTGCGGCGGGTCGCTTCCCGGGTGAAATTGGGCCCGATCTCGGGCTCCACGATGATGATCAGTTCCGGTTTGATACTTTCCAGCGTTCGGCGGACGGCTGGCAGAAAGTCAAAGGGGAAGTAGATGCATAGATCCTTTTCTGCGAAACCGGTGGATATGCTGCGACCGGTTTCAGTGGTGTTGGAGATGAGAATGGCATGGCTGGGATATCGGCTGCGGAGCGCCTTAAGCAGTGGTCGGGCGGCGATGGCTTCTCCCACCGAGACAGCATGCAGCCAGATAACCGGGCGCTGTCTGATCTTGTTGAGTTCTGCTGCGGGAATATGTCCGAAGCGCTCGGCAAAAGCGGGGGGGCGGTCACGACTGAGGGAACGATAGAGATGGTAGATGATGACCGGGAGGAGCAGGAACAGGGAGAGTATGTTGTAGATGGTGTAGAACATGATGATTACTCCCGGTCCAGCCCCATCAGGTAATACAAAGTCACGGCGCACAGGTGGACCATACCCCATGCCCAAAGGTTGTCGCTCAGGAAATGTCCCCCTTGGGCAATGCGGGCGATGCTCATGAGAATGCCGAAAAAGAGCCCGCCAGCCAGCCAGGTATATGCAAGTCGCTTGCGACTGCGACGATAGATAAAGTAGGGCGCTGTCATGTAAAAGGCTGCCGATCCATGCCCGGATGGAAAGGAACGCCCCTTGCCGTTAATCCCCATCTGCCAGGGTTGCAGAAATTCCTGTTTTCCCCCGAACTGGACGATATCCCGTGGCCGCGGCCTGCCCCAGTGATCTTTGAAAATGACATTGACCATCAAACCGGGACCCAGAGCCAGCAGGAGAACGAGAAAAGCCCCCTGGCGGATCCAGTGACGCCAGGCTGGCAAGCGCAGGGAGATTGCCGCTGCCAGAAGTCCGGCAACGGCCAACAGGACAGCTGGTATTCTGTCGATACGGTAGAGCATATTCCAGGGGAATTGCTCACCAATCGGCCATTGTCCGTCAATAAAAAAACAGGAGGAGATGGCCAGATCAGCGCCGCTCATGGCAATGGCGACCGTAGCCAGAATCAAAAACACCACAATTGCTGCGACCTCTTTCCGTAGTGTCAGGTTCATCAGGCTGGTTCTCCGGCCCGTTTCCAGCGGCGATGCACCCAGTACCAGTCTGCCGGATGGGCGCAGACAAAGTCCTCAAGGTAGCGGGAGAGGGCTTGGACATCATGCTGAATGCCACTGTCGGACGTGTCGTCACACAACTCATACTCGGGATAAAATGAGATAATTTGTCGATCCTCTTCACGATGGATGAAAATCGGCACGAGAGGAACTTTGGATTTGCGGGCTATGATGATCGGCGCCTTGTTGGCCCAGGCTTTCCGACCGAGAATATCGATTAGCACACCATCTTCCGGAAATACTGCCTGGTCTGCCAACATGCCGATTAAACCGTTTTTTTTGAGTATGCCAAGCATCGTCCTCAAGGCGCCAAGTTTGTAAATTATTTGATTGTCGTACCGCGTTCGCATCTGCTCGATTATGGAATTTAAATAGGGATTGTTCTGCTTTCGTGCAACCACAGCCATGCTTACTCCGAAGAGCCTTTTAAAGGAGAGCGCCATCAATTCCCAGTTGCCGCAATGGCCACCAACACAAACGACTCCCAGATGCTTTTTTCTGGCTTGGTCAAAATGTTCGCGACCTCTGACTTCGATGGTGTTGATTATCGCATCCCCTTTTCCATGGTATAGATGACAGATTTCAACGATTGACATACCCATGCGCATAAAGGTTTCGTGCGCAATTTTCTCAGCTGTTTCCAGTGTGCCGGACCAAGCAGGGTGGCGCTTCATGAAAGGGAGGGCCTGTCGGATGTTATCAATGGCAATCTCACGCCGTTTGGCCAACAGCAGGAACAGAAGATGGCCTATTTTACGACCGGTGGTGTGAATGTATCGCTGGGGAATGGTTGCCATTGTCCAGGTAAAGAGGTAGAAAACAGCTGCCTGAATGGCCCACATGATGCGTTTCATGG
>JBAYZR010000271.1:0-5238 GCA_041672425.1 Pedobacter sp.
GCGTGAACATCATACGCTATGATACGTTTTCCTTTTTACGTGAAGTGGTTAAGCATCCTGTGTCGCACGGGTTGACCAACGTTACGAAACCCTGCTATACGGGGTTTATCGATCCGGCTGGCCCGAACGATACGGTCTGCTCTACCCCGGAGACGTACCTGTTCTGGGACAGCGAGCACCCCACTACCGCCATGCACACCCTTATGGCCAAGCAGATGCTGGCCAAGCTCACCAGTGGTCTTATGGATGACTTTCTGCGCGAGTTGAACAAAATGGGGCTCCAAAAGGGGATTGCCACCGCCCTGCAGAACATGGTAGCCAATGCGAAGCGTATTGTCGAGGATACGAATCAATCAAACGATGTCGCCGCTCTTGGGATGCTCCACGCCTTTACCTCAAAGGTCAAAGCGCAACGGGGGATTCTGATCCCCGCCGAGCAGGCAGATGCCCTCATCGGGCGGGCAGAGCAGATCATTGAGCTGCTGGAGGCAATGGTGGCGTAGTTGGATTGCGCAATCCTTGGTGGGGAACCCTATAACGTTCTTTATTTGTTGATTAACCCGGATTCAAAGCGAAGCAAACAAATGTCCCATAAGCCATACCTGGCATTTCATCCGGGGGGGGGGTAAATCCACCGGATGAGATGCGAACGCCCCTAACGGGGCTTAAAAACCTTGCTGCAAAGATCAAACCGGACAACGCTGAACCGAGACAAAACATCCTAATCTGATCTACACCGCTATCAATGATGCTCATCAGATGCTGTCGCAGCTTGCCATACAATACTTTCTGCCGACACTTTGCTATCCATACAATGTGATACTTGCATTCCACTCCGTGTGACTTAGACTTTGTGCAGAGTAGAGAGCAGGTTTCACCATCCCCTCCCTCATCACTGCTCGAATTTATAGCCCACACCATAAAATGACTGGATGTATTCCTTCCCTGGGCTGGCTACTGCGATCTTTTTACGAAGCTTCTTGATATGGCTGTCAATAGTACGGTCGCTGACGATGCGCTGGTCCTGGTAGATGAGGTCCATCAGTTGTTGGCGCCCGAAGATGCGCCCCAGGTTGGTCGCCAGGATGTTCAGGAGCTTGAATTCAACAGCCGTGAGGTCAAGATCCCTTCCGTTCAGAATCGCCCTGTAACGGAATTCATCAAAAACCAGTCCCTTGGCGCCAGGGGGATCCCCACCGGCTGATCTCCGCAATACCGCTTTGATCCGTGCAACAACCTCCCGGGGACTGAAAGGCTTGCAGATGTAGTCATCAGCACCAAGCTCCAGACCGAGCAACCGGTCTATCTCCTCGACCTTGGCAGTGGTAATGATGATTGGCGTCGGGGAAAATGAGCGGATCTCTTTGCAGATTTCCAGTCCATCTTTCCCAGGCAGCATCAAGTCAAGCAAGATCAACGCAGGCTGATGTTCCTTAACCCACGGTACCACCGCCAAACCATCTCCGAGACATTGCGTCTCAAGGCCGGCCTGATGCAGATAATCAGTTAAAACACTCGCCAACTTCAGTTCATCTTCCACAATCAGTATGACGTCGCTCATGAACTTGCTCCTGGAAGCTCGATTCTGATCCAAAGCCCGCCAAGTGGTGAGGTCTGTGCCGTGATGCTTCCACCGTGAGCCTCCACAATATTACGACAGATTGAGAGACCCAGTCCGGCCCCACCTGTCGAACGGTTGCGGGAGGATTCCACCCGGTACAGCCGGTCAAACAGCTTGTTCAGCTCTGCCACCGGGACGCCGGGCTCCGAATCCTGAAAATCTACCGCCACAATGCTGTCTTGCTGCTGTAGCGCTATCTGCAATCTCCCCCCGCTATCGGTGTATTTCAAAGCATTGTCAAGCAGATTGGAAAAGAGCTGGCGCAGGCGCTCCGGGTCCCCGAAAACGCCAACCGGACCATTTCTGAAAAGGTTGATGTCAAGCAGGATTCCTTTGGTCATAAACTCAGGCCGATAAGCAGCCACGGTTTCTACCAGAACATTTGCCAGATCCAGTTCGGCTTTTTTATAGGTAAGCGCCCCTACATCCGACAGGGATAGCTGAAACAGGTCGTCTACCAGCCTGCCGAGGCGCAGCACCTCGCTGTGCAGAGAGTGAATTGTATCCGGGGTTGGTTGGCGAATGCCGTCCTGTAGCGCTTCGATCTCTCCCAGCAAAATGGCAAGTGGCGTTCGCAGTTCGTGCGAGATGTCAGCCACCCACCGGCGCCGGGTCTGTTCGTTCTTATCCAGGGCCAATGCCAGTGAATTGAAGTCGTTGGCAAGCTGACCCAATTCATCTTGTGATGTGACCGGTACCCGGACAGTGAAGTTGCCGGCCGCAAGTTGGTGGGTCGCCTGTGCAAGCACGCTGAGCGGCTGCACCAGACGCCTGGCCAGGATGAGAGACAGGAGCGCAGCCAGAAATACAACTACCCCGGCCACTAATGCAAATGCCAGCTTCTGCTCTTTCAGGAAGCGTTTTTGCGGCGCATCGGAGATGTTCGTACGCGGCAATAGTCCCAGATATCCCACAACCTTTCCCTGATACCTGAGTGGGGTTGCCGCGTTGTCAGCCGACGGCTCTACATGACTTACCAGAACCTTCTTGTCCGCATCCAGCAGAAACAGGCGCTGGTCAAAGTGTCGCGCAAGGTGCGGCGGCAACGGTCCTGGTTTGTCATCGCCAATCTTTTCCGGTGGTGGTCCATCCTGCATTCTCTCTCCAGGTGGTCGTTCTTCAGGCGGTAGAGATGCAATGACCAGTTGGCGCCACTGAGTTGGATCGCGACGCAGGAACTCCCAGTTCTGCTCTGTGCGGTATTTCCCCTCAAGATTGGCAGCCAGACGGGAAATCCCCGCATTTTCCATTGAATTGACAAACTTGAGAAAGCCTCTGCCAAGGCTCCATTGCATGATAAGGGCAGAGCTGACCACAGCCAGGCCGGCTGCCGCCAGGATTGCCAGAAAAAGCTTATGTGTTACGCCGAGTTTCATAACAACACCTCCGTTTCTATTTCTATCACAGTTTGATGTTTCAGAGACACGGGCATTCTGACAGAGGACCACATTTCCTTATTTCTTCCACATTTGCTGCACAATTTCCTGATATTAATGAGATCGCAAACAGCGACACTCCGGTATTGGATGATGTCCGGAACAAGCAAAAAGAGAGCATTCTGAATCTTTGAAAGGAAAGGGGGTGAAACCGGCAAAGCAGAACCAATTCCATCAAGAAAGGAGCTGAGTATCAAACGTTACATGTTTAAGGGCACAACCAAGTAACGCACCCTGATGGGCATGGGTGGTCTTTTCAATATGAAGCAGCCATCAATGCCCCATCGAGAAAGGAGCAACATTATGACAAGTGCAATAAGCGGTACAGGTGGGTCGTTAAGCGCCGCCTACCTGAAACAGATGCAGGAACAGATGTTCAAAAAGGCTGATAAAAACAGTGACAACAGTATCACCAAGGACGAACTGAGCCAGATGCAGAGTTCGCAGAATTCACAAAATGGTCCCAGTGTGGATGATATCTTTTCGCAGATGGATTCCGACAGTGACGGCGCCATCAGCAGGCTTGAATCCGATGCCGGGATTGCCAAGCTTGCACAGCAGATGCAAAGCCGGAAAACAGATGACAACTCCTCTTCAGACATGAAGGAGCAGGTGTTTAGTGCTGCCGATCAGGACGGGGATGGTAGTATCAGCAAGGATGAATTGAGCCAGCTGCTGGAAAACTCCTCTCAAAACAGTACAGACGCCACAGCAGTTTTCGATGCCCTGGACACGAACAAGGATGGCAGCATCAGTAAAAGTGAATCCGATGCCGCCGTTGATAAGGCTGGTCAGCAGATGCAAGCCCAGGGGCCTCCTCCTCCGCCACCCCCTCCTGCGGATAGTAGCTCCTCGTCATCCGAGAGTACTTCTACAACCCAGATCTTCGACGCCATGGATACAAATGAAGATGGAACCGTCAGTGCAAGTGAATTATTCGCGGCGCTTGCAAACAAGGACAGTAGTTCATCCGACAGCAGTTCTTCGGATGACAGCTCTTCGTCATCCAGCACTTCAGGGGATAGTTTGGCTGTCAACAAAATCTTTGATGCCATGGACACCAATGAAGACGGTAGCGTCTCCAAGGCTGAATTGGAAGAGGCGCTAGCCAAGGTTGGACAGCAGATGCAAGCCCAGGGGGCGCCACCTTCCATGGCGCAGGGGACGGCTGACAGTTCTGCCACTGACGCCACATCATCCAAGGACTCGGCGCTCTTTGCCTCTGCAATAAAAAGTTATATGCAGGCAAGCATAAGTAGTTTTTCTCAGAGTTCCAATGAAGCAACGTTCTCGTCTTCAGCAGTGTACGGGTAACTACTGACTGTGTCGCTGTAAGCCATGAAAGCAGGCTGGACCTCTTTGAGGATGCCTGAATGAATGCCGACCGACTGACGCATTCAACTCTGCCAATCACAAAAAACATAATCAAAGATGACGTCATTGTCCCAATTCGTCACCAGACAACGTCACAGCCTGCTTTTCATGCGATCAGTGAAAATCAAATTTTCAAAGGTGAATAGTTCTACTTTGTCACATTCAAAAACAAATCCCCCTCATTCCCCCTTTACTAAGGGGGAGGTTCTAAGATCCCCCCTTTTTGAAGGGGGGGTAGGGGGGGGATTTGCCGTTAAGATGGCAATCTGACCAAGTAGAATTAGCGGTTTTCTTGTCGCGATATGAATAATCAAACTACAAAAAATGGGGGTTTTTACCCATACAGGGGAAAATAACTATGATAACAAGTGTCAGTACAACGACAGATACAACAGCGGCTGCTGCCGCAATGAAGAAGTCCATTGGTATGGACAAGGATGATTTCCTGAACCTGTTTATTGAGCAATTGAAAAATCAGGATCCACTCGAACCAACGGATTCAGACGAGTTGCTCAGCCAGCTTTCCCAACTTACCCAGGTGGAACAGGCTTATAACACCAATACAAATCTTGAAAAACTGCTGGCCGCCCAAAACAACACAACATCCATGTCGGCAGTATCATTCATCGGTAAATCCGTAACAGCCAACGGCGATAGTATAAACTTTGACGGCGCTTCGGCGCCATCTCTCAGCTATTCCCTCGGAGCATCGGCCAGCTCCGTTACCATAACCATATCCGACTCGTCCGGAAATACCGTCAGGACCATGCAGGCTGGTTCACAATCATCCGGAAATAACAGCTATAC
>JBAYZR010000272.1:0-5234 GCA_041672425.1 Pedobacter sp.
GACGGCAGGCAAGGGAAGTTCCTCCAGTACACCTACGATAAGGTTGGCAACATCGCCACCAAGACCAACTACGACGGCAGCACCACCGAATACCGTTACGACAGCGCCAACAAGCTGGTGGCCGAACGTAACGCCGACTACCTGGAAGTAAGCTACCAGTACGACGGGGCAGGGAGGTTATTAAACCGCATCCTCTCAAACGGCGCCATGACCAGTTACATCTGGGATGACGGCAACAGGCTGGCCAGCCTCACCAATAAGAGCGCCATCGGGACCATCATTAACAACACCGGCTACGTCCGGGACCGCCTCGGCAACATCACCAGCCAGAGCGAGAGCAGCGGGACAACGAATTTCGTCTACGATTCCCTCTACCGCCTGACCAGCGCCGACTATCCTGGCACAGCCAACGACCAGAGCTTCACCTACGACAAGGTGGGGAACAGAAAGACCATGACCAAAGGCGGGGCAACCGTTGCCTACGTTGTTGACGCCGACAACCGGATGAAAGAAATCCGCCAGACCACAACGACCGGGCCGCTCCAGAACAGCTTTGTCTATGACGACGACGGCAACCTGACCACGAAGAAGAACGGCGCCGGGACAACTATCCAGAGCCTGTTCTTTGACGCCAAGGGAAGGCCGGTTAACATCCAAGGAAACACATTCAGATACGACCCTTACGATTACCGTATCTACAAGTCCGACAGCCATGGCAGCCAATACTACCTGCTGGAAGGAGAACACCTCGAAGCAATAACGAATGGAACAAACTGGCTGGCGAAGTACTTCAGAGGCGCAGTCATCGACGAGATCGTCAATGGCTTCCAGTACGACACGAACAATGTCTGGACCAACTACACCTTCCACCATGACAATTTGCAGTCGGTGCTTGGATTGTCAGGACATGAGGGCAGTGTGTTGCAGACCATCAGCTACGGGCCGTTCGGCGAGAAGATAAACACCACCGGCAATGCAAACAACAACTATCTGCATTACACCGGTCGGGAAGAAGACCCCGACACCGGGCTTTACAACTACCGGGCAAGGATTTATGATCCGGCGGTGGGGAGGTTCCTGACGGAAGACCCGAAGGGGTTCGATGCGGGGGTGAACTTTTATGTTTACGTACAAAATAATCCGGTGAATGCTAATGATCCGATGGGGTTCGAAACAGAGATTCGTAACGGCATTCCTACATCTTACTGTCATGTTAATCCACATTTTGATCGGGAAGAAAATAAGATCGGTGGAGCAATAGTTGGTGGTGGACTCGTTGCTGTCGGTACAGCTCCAATTTTTACAATGAGCTCAGAGGAAATAGCAGCTTCCATGGGCCGCATCAGTAACGGCGTGTATAGTTTTTTGGCTGCAACTGGTAGTGCAATTTTAACTGGCGCTGAGAAGATTGGGAATGCTGTTGATACGACAATGAAGTATTTATTTTATGGGAGCGCGAAGGTTGATTTCGGAATGATTGAAGCAAACTATCCAGGCGAGATGGCTGCAGCAGTTGAATCTTATATTATTCCAGGTCCATCAAATTCATTTGGTTCATTGTTTGGCGACACGTTGAGAGGGCTTACAGATCGCCTCAATATCACTCCATCTGAACCAGGGCCTGCTCTACCCTCAATAGACTCTCTGATACAAAACATTACATCAAATTCAGCTTCTGGAGGCTTTGTTATTTATCCAAACAAGCCAAATTATAATATGATGAGGCAAATATATTCTAAATGATATGTTTGCTGGGTTATTTTATAAACTTCTTAATAGGATCACTATGAAACGTCATGTATTTATGATCGCGTCTGGAATAACGACAACCTTATATGGATTACTAGTAATAAAGGAAGGGCAAATATATAGCTCATTTTACAAAATGAACATATCGTTTCCATACCCTCATGCTGTTGGATCTCTTTTTGTTGTTTTTGGTGTCATGTTGATTTTTGTTGGAAGTAAACGAAAATATTAAGCGGAGATGCAGCAGCAACCCGGCGAGAGAAGGGGAAGCTTTACGGGACGAGGGAAGCTTTACGGGAGGAAGCTTTACGGGACGAGGAAGCTTTACGAAAAACTAGGGACACTTCCCGGTTTATTGTCGTTTTCCTCAATCCGTCACTACAAAATGTGGGAAGTGTCCCTAGTTTTCCCTTACCGGCCCGGTCGGCGTCGGCAAAACCTTCCTTGCCAACGCCATGACTCATGCTGCCTGTCGCCGTAACAAGAATGTCGTTGTGGTCAAGGCGGCCAAAATGTTCAAGGTTCTCTACGCCGCCCGCGCCGATAACTCGCTGGACAGGGAATTTCTCAAGCTAATTTCTCCAAGCCTGCTGGTCATTGACGACTTCGGTCTGGAACGGCTCACCCCGGAGCAGGCTCATGACTTCTATGAAATAGTCAGCGAGCGGTACGAGCGCGGAGCCACCATTATCACCAGCAACCGGCACGTGGCAGAATGGGTCAGCCTCTTTGATGATCAAATCATCGCAAACTCGGCTCTGGACCGCTTGGCACACAATGCACATCAGATGATAATAGAGGGAGAAAGTTATCGCAAAAGAAAAAAGGAAAAACTAGGGACACTTCCCGGTTTATTGTCGTTTTCCTCAACCCGTCACTACAAAATGTGGGAAGTGTCCCTAGTTTTTTTCCTAGTTTTTTTCAGGATTGATTTACTACAGAGACAGGATGTATGATCCGGCGCTCGGGAGATTTGTTACAGAGGATCGAATGGGGTTTGCAGCAGGGGTGAACTTCTATTCGTATGTCCAAAATAATCCGGTGAATGCTAATGATCCATACGGTCTGTATAGCTGGAATGAATTCAAATCTGATGCGTATAAGGTGGCTAAAGACGCATATAAAGGGGTTGATGCCGGAATACAATTAATCTCTGGCGGTTCGCAGATGTTAGTCGGATCGACGGTTGGTAATTTGGTAGGAAAAAAACTAGGGACACTTCCCGGTTTATTGTCGTTTTCCTCAACCCGTCACTACAAAATGTGGGAAGTGTCCCTAGTTTTTGAGGCGCGGCGAAATACGGCCCAAAGATGAAATGCAAGATGGATGTTTATTCTTTGCCGAGTGCCTAATGTGACCGTAAGAGGATAAATGGTTTCCAGGCAGGTGACAACATTGTTTTGATACTGCCTTGAGATTGTTGTTTCAAGACAGCATCTCGCGTTTGATAATATCAAAAAAGGTGACTACTAAATAAAACAGCTTGACATTCATGGGATGATTTTTCTAAGATTGCCACATAAAGTAAAGGCTGTGATGAGGAGTAGTAATCGTTTCGGGCTTTCCAGAGAGCCGGTGGGTGGTGTGAACCGGTAAGCACGGATGATGAACTCGCCTCGGAGCCGCTTCGGTGAATTGAAATAATCGAAGACGTTCTCCCGCGTAAAGGGTGCATTGAGGCTTGGCAGAATCTTTGCCAGGTGAAAAGGGTGGTACCGCGAACGCTATATGCCTTCGCCCCTGTTTGGGGCGGAGGCATTTTTATTTTCTCTCTCCGCATGTAATCCCCGATATCAGTTAGACTTTCATCACAGCGCAGCAACAACGAAAGGAGCGTATGGTATGGCTAAGACAAAAAAACAGGATGATGATCGGCATTTAATAAGGATTTTTGACACAACGCTGCGGGACGGCGAGCAGGCGCCGGGCAACAGCATGAACATCGAGGAAAAACTACGGATTGCCAAGCAGTTGCAGAAGCTGAACGTGGACGTGATCGAAGCCGGTTTTCCCATTGCTTCGGATGGTGATTTTGAAGCAGTCAAGCTGGTGGCGCAAACTATCAAAGGGCCGCAGATCGCTGGTCTGTGCCGTTCCAGCGAAAAGGACATTGATCGTGCTTGGGAGGCGCTGAAGTATGCCGGTGAGAAGGGGCGCATCCATACCTTTATCGCTACTTCCGATATCCATATGAAATACAAACTGCAGATGGAGCCGGCCAAGGTGCTGGCTTCTGCGGTTAAGGCGGTCAAGCGGGCCGTTTCCTATACCCCCAACGTTGAGTTTTCTTGCGAGGATGCCGCGCGAACGCGACTTCCTTTTCTGGCCGAGGTGGTTGAGGCGGTTATCGCCGCTGGCGCTACCACGGTCAATATTCCTGATACGGTCGGCTATACGATCCCATTCGAGTACTTCTACATCATCAAGTATCTCAAAGACAATGTTCCCAATATCGATAAGGCGATCATCTCGGTGCATTGCCACAATGATTTGGGACTGTCGGTGGCCAACTCCATAGCGGCCATACAGGCTGGCGCTCGCCAGGTGGAGTGTACCATCAACGGCATCGGCGAGCGGGCAGGTAACTGTTCTCTGGAGGAGTTCGTCATGATACTGCGAACCCGTGGGGACATCCTGCCCTTCACCACAAGTGTGCTAACCGAGCAGCTCACTCCGGCCAGCCGTCTGCTCTCCACCATCACCGGCATTGGCGTACAACCTAACAAGGCCGTGGTAGGGGCTAACGCCTTTGCCCACGAAGCGGGCATTCACCAACATGGCATGCTGATGGATAAGACCACCTACGAAATTATGACTCCTGAATCGGTGGGACTTTCCGCAAACTCGCTGGTTCTGGGCAAACACTCTGGTCGGCATGCCTTCAAAAAGCGCCTGGAGGAACTAGGCTATGATCTGGATGATGAGCGTCTTAACCGCGCCTTTGATCGCTTCAAAACCCTTGCCGACCTGAAGAAAGAGGTCTTTGACGAGGATCTGGATGCCATTGTGATCGACGAATTACGTGATGATGTCAAATACAAACTGAGCCATATCACTGTTACCTGCGGTTCCTTTGCCGTGGCAACCGCTACGGTACAGCTGGAGGTTGACGGCATAGCGCTTCGCACTGCCGAGTTGGGTGACGGGCCGGTTGATGCTACGCTGAAGGCCATCAAAAAGCTGACCAAGACCAAGGCAAAGCTGCTGCAATACAATGTAGGCTCCATCACCGGCGGTACCGATGCCCAGGGAGAGGTTACCGTGCGTGTGTCTGAGGGTACCCACATTGTGGTGGGCAAGGGGTCATCCACGGATATTATCGAGGCATCGGCCAAAGCCTATATCCACGCCCTCAACCGATTGAATTACAAGCAGACACGGCTCGCGGATGGTGTGTAAAGGTATGTCCAATTTCCTCTGACAGGGGGAATGGAATAAAGCGAAACGCCCCGCCGGGATTCCGGCGGGGCGTTTCGTGTCAGGCA
>JBAYZR010000273.1:0-5224 GCA_041672425.1 Pedobacter sp.
GGGATAGCCTAGATATCGCCCGTGCCGAGAAAATTCTGAACGATGATCACTTTTACCTGGACAAGATCAAGGAACGCATCCTGGAATTCCTGTCGGTGCGCAAACTGAAGAAAAAGATGAAGGGGCCGATCCTATGTTTTGTCGGACCTCCCGGAGTTGGCAAAACCTCACTTGGTAAATCCATTGCCCGCGCCATGGGCCGCAAGTTCGTGCGCATCTCCCTGGGAGGTGTACGGGACGAGGCCGAGATTCGCGGACATCGCCGCACGTACATCGGGGCGTTGCCGGGCCGTATCATCCAGGGTATGAAACAGGCTGGCACCAGTAATCCGGTCTTCATGCTGGACGAGCTGGACAAGCTGGGCTATGACTACAAGGGCGATCCATCCTCGGCACTGCTGGAGGTTCTGGACCCGGAGCAGAACCACTCCTTTTCCGACCACTACATCAACCAGCCCTACAATCTCTCCAACGTGATGTTCATCGCCACGGCCAATCAGATAGACCCGGTGCCATCAGCCCTGCGCGACCGCATGGAGGTGATCAACCTCTCCGGTTACACCGAAGAGGAAAAACTGGAGATTGCGCTCAGATTCCTGGTGCCACGGCAGATGAAGGAAAACGGGCTCAAGGCCAAGCATATTGTTTTCGATGATGACGCCATCCGCGAAATTATTGCCAAATACACACGCGAAGCTGGTCTGCGCAACCTGGAGCGCCAAATCGGCACGGTCTGCCGCAAGGTGGCCCGCAAGGTGGCAGAGGGGTCGAAGCGTATCGTCAAGGTGACCGCCAAGACCCTGCACAACTTTCTGGGGGGAGCAAAATACCTGCGGGAAGATGATCTTGAGCGAAACGAGATCGGTGTGGTGAACGGTCTGGCCTGGACACCGGTGGGAGGAGAGATTCTGCACATCGAAGCTACCCTTATGCAGGGCAAGGCCGCGTTGACCCTGACCGGGCAGTTGGGTGATGTGATGAAGGAGTCTGTCCAGGCTGCCCATTCCTACATCCGCGCCCATGCCGACGAGCTGTACGTCAAGCCGGAATTCTTCAGGGAGCATGAGATCCATGTGCATGTCCCGGCCGGTGCTATTCCCAAGGATGGCCCTTCGGCAGGCGTGGCCATGGCCACGGCGCTGGTATCCGTCATCACCCGCATCCCGGTCAGGAAGGATGTTGCCATGACCGGCGAGATTACCCTGAGGGGCAAGGTGCTGCCGATCGGCGGGCTCAAGGAAAAGATCCTGGCCGCAGTCCGCTCAGGTATGAAGACCGTCATCATCCCGTTCCAGAACAAGAAAGATCTGGAGGACATCCCGGTCGAGATTCTCAAGAAGGTCAAGATCGTTCCGGTACAGATGATCGACGAGGTGCTCAAGCTGGCGCTTGAGAAATATCCGCTCCCTGTCCCTAAAGAGCCTGTAAAACAGTCTGCTTCTCAGACTTCCAAAAAGCAAAAGGGTTCACCGGCAGAGGCTCGGGTGTGAAACTTGGCGATCTGGGCGAGTTTGGGCTGATTGGATGGGGAGCCGCTTCCGTCGCTTGAATACAAATAGGGGGTATGATGTTGCATAAATGCTCATCATACCCCCTTTTTATTTGCCTGTTCGTCTGGCCACGATATATATTGAGATAACCTCATAAAGACCATGTCATCCCCACACTCCAAGACCAAATCCGGGATAAAGCCAGGTAGCTGTGAAGGCGGAGCGGTTCAAAAATTGCCGCGAGAATGAATCTGGTAAAGTTGGCATTTGCATGTAAATGAACATACAATTCTGCTAATGTTGCCTAGCCTCACTCAGTTTGCATGACTGGATGGATATAAATCGCCGGAAGTGAATATATTGAACTCAAAACATCCCGCCACAACCAGATACCTGTACAACGGCTTATTTGACGGTCTGAGTTCATTTGCCGAGATCGAAGCCCGGATTTCTGCACTTCCAAGCAATAAAGAAATCGGAGACGCTTTCGAGGTATTCGCGGAAGCGTACCTTGCCACCCAAAAAATTGTCCAGGCACGGGAGGTCTGGCCGTTCGAAACCATCCCACTGGAGCAGCGCAAATCCATCGGTCTCGATACCGGCACCGACAAAGGAGTCGATGGCACCTACCGGACCATCAACGACGAACTGCGGGCTTATCAGGTTAAGTTCAGGAGTCGACGGCCTTCTCTGACTTGGGATGAGCTTTCAACCTTCATGGGACTGACAGACCAGGTCAGCCAGCGTGTCTTGTTCACCAACTGCGAAGCCCTGCCAACCCTCATGCGTGATCGTAGCGGCTTTGTTGCCATCCGGGGTAGTGATCTCGACCGCCTCACGGCAAATGACCTCGAAGCCATGCGACAATGGCTGCAAGGTAGTCAAGTCAAATTACCACGCAAAGAGCCTCATCCACACCAGCTAGATGCGCTCGATGCGATTAATACTGGCCTGAACGGCAATGATCGCGCCACCGTAGTAATGGCCTGCGGCACCGGCAAGACCTTGGTCGCCCTCTGGGCAGCGGAACGCCGTAACTGTCGCAACCTGCTCGTACTGGTCCCCTCGCTGGCCCTGGTGCGCCAGATGCTTCATGAATGGCTGCGCGAGACCGCTACGGAAAACCTGACCTTTCTCTGTGTTTGTTCCGATCCTACAGTGGCCAAGGGTGCAGATGACCTGATCGTCCATCAAGCCGATCTTGATTTTCCTGTAACAACGGAAAGTGCATCTGTCCGTAAATTCCTCACCAGTCCGTTTGAAGGAGTGAAGGTGGTTTTTTCCACCTACCAGTCGGCTCATGTCGTCGCAGAAGGTATGGATCAGGCTTTCGATCTCGGCATCTTCGACGAAGCTCACAAAACCGCAGGCCGCACCGGCACACACTTCAATTTTGCCTTGGATGACAACAATTTGCCCATCCACAAGCGTATCTTTTTTACCGCAACACCCCGCCATTATGACATCCGCAAGAAGGATAAGGAAAACGAGTCCACGTTGGTGTACTCGATGGACAGACCGGATGTCTACGGCCCGGTCGTCTATACCCTCAGCTTTGCCGAGGCCGCCAGGCGTGGCATTATCTGCGACTACAAGGTAGTCATCTCGGTCGTCACATCGGATATGGTAAACGATCATTTGCTTAACCACGGCGAAGTGATAGTCGATGGCGATCCAGTAAAGGCCCATCAGGTCGCATTGCAGATAGCGTTACAAAAAGCAGTGGAAAAATACCACGTCAGCCGCATCTTTACCTTCCACGGCACGGTCGCTGCGGCGCACTCGTTCACTTCTAACGACGGTGAAGGCATTCATAATCACCTGCCAGATTTCGCCACCCTCCATGTAAGCGGCGCCATGCCTACCGCACTGCGTGAAAATCACATGAAAGCCTTTCGTCAAGCCACAAAGGCGGTAATGTCCAACGCGCGCTGCCTGACCGAAGGAGTGGATGTCCCCGCTGTCGATATGGTCGCCTTCATGTCACCGCGCAAGAGCAAAGTGGATATTGTGCAGGCCACCGGACGAGCAATGAGAAAATCGTCCGGCAAGGAATTCGGCTATGTGATGGTGCCGCTGTTTCTTGAGCAGGCCGCTAACGAATCAGTCGAGGAAGCCTTGCAGCGGACCGGCTTCGACGATTTATGGGACATACTCGCCGCAATGAAGGAACAGGATGACGTGCTGGCTGATATCATCCGTCGGATGCGCGAGGACAAGGGCATGGCAGGAGAGTACGATGTCAATCGATTCAATGAGCGGATCGAAGTGCTCGGGCCGAGCCTGTCGCTGGAATCGATACGACAATCGATTACGGCGGAATGTCTGGAATATCTCGGCGTTACCTGGGATGAACGGTTTGGGGAATTGCTGGCGTATAAGGTGGAGCATGGGGATGCGAATGTGCCTATAAAATGGCACACTGGCTTAGGGCAGTGGGCAAGTGCTCAAAGGCAATCTAAGAAAACTGGCAATCTTTCAATAACCAGATTTCAGAGACTTGATAAGGTTGGTTTTTGCTGGGAGTCTTTTGAATCTCAATGGGATAAAAGTTTCAGCGAATTGATCGCATATAAAACCGAGCATGAAAATTTAAAGGTTCCACATTCAACAAATGGTTTAGGTGGATGGATAAGCCAACAAAGAAAAGGCAGGAAAAAAGGGCAAATCTCAGAAGACAGAATTCGGCGACTTGATGAGATTGGTTTTGACTGGGATCCAATGGATTCGCAATGGGAAGCAAGCTTCAGCGAATTGGTCGCATACAAAACCGAACACGGCGATATAAAGGTTCCTCAATCAGCGACTAGCCTGGTTTTGTGGATAAAAAATCAACGACAAAGTAGAAAAAAGGGGGATCTTTCAGAAGATAGAATTCGGCGGATTGATGAAATCGGCTTTGATTGGGACCATTTTGAATCACAATGGGAAAGAACCTTCAGCAAATTGCTTGCCTACAAAATGGAGCATGGGGATACAAATGCACCTCAATCAACAACACTTTTAGGTGATTGGGTGGTGCTTCAAAGGCAAAACAGAAAAATTGGGCAACTTTCAGAAGACAAAATTCGGCGACTCGATGAAATTTGTTTTGATTGGGACCCTCTAGGAACTCAATGGGAAGAACGATTCAGCGAATTAGTCTCTTATAAAACAGAATATAGCGATACAAATGTTCCGCAGAAATGGCCATCGGGATTAGGTCGCTGGATTGATACTCAAAGGCAAAATAGAAAAAAAGGTAGGCTTTCAGAAGAGAAAATTAAAAGGCTTGATGAGATCGGTTTTGAATGGGGGAAATCTGTTTAGGATTATTTGTTAAGTCGAAAGGTGAAATCATGGACTGGTTAAAGTTAATGAGTGCTGCTGGTATTGGAGCAATAATAATAAAATTGATCGACATACTTTGGCTAGAGAAATCAAAACGCAATTATGATCACAGGAAATGGATCAAGGAACAAAGATTAAAGGCCTATTCACAGCTCATCACTGAATTGTCGTCTAAGAAAATCTGGGACTTGTCATTGCGAGAATCAGAAGATTTTGTAAACATTTCTGATGCTCTTCTGGTGGCAAGCCCAAATGTTGCCGCTCAAATTGATAAATATTATCAGGAATCAAAAGTATCCTTGAAGAAATTTATCGGCAAAAGAGGGCTAGCGTTAGATCATGGCGATGATGGAATGTTTGAAGATTGTTATGAAGAAATGAATTCGGAATACCACTTGTTACAG
>JBAYZR010000274.1:0-5199 GCA_041672425.1 Pedobacter sp.
TTCGTCCCCTTGAAGAGCATATGTTCCAGCAGATGAGCAATGCCCCGTTCATCGCTACGCTCATCCACGCTCCCGACCCGGAAACGGATCCAGGCCGAGACAGTTGGCGAGGTATGCCGTTCCACCATCAAGAGCTTCATGCCGTTGTTGAAGTTATGTTCCATAACCTTTTCTTCCAGGCCTGCTGCGTGGAGAGCGCCGGAAAAGAGGCACAGCGTTACAACTATCACCCATATATTTTTCATGCGGCAACTATATCCCTTGTGGTTGGAAAATCACGAATACTCTAGAATACTGAAAAATTGACATATTTCCGGGGATTTTCCTTAAAATCCTTCACCAGCGCATCCACATCACCAACCATCCGGTTCATCCGGTCGTACAAATCCTTGTCGGTGAGCAATTTGCCGGCTGTTCCCTCGCCGCTCTTTATCTTGTTCGTCATATCTTCAATGGACTTGACCGAATTGTCGGCCCGGGTAAGCAGTGACATCCCCTTGTCATAGAAGGCGCGGTCATTGATCAGCATGCCCAACGTGCCGTCAGTGGAGGTAATCTTGCGGTTCAGGGCACGGACATCCTCGGCAGCCTGATTGCTCTTATCAGCCAGTTCCGTCAATCTGGTATACAACGTCTTGTCGTAAATCAGCTTGTTGAGCGTACCATCCGAGGCCTGAATATCCAGAAGGGTCTGGTCGGCGCGGGTAAGTATGCTTATCAGCTTATTATATGGTTCCGGATCGCGGTTAAGCTTGCCCAGGGTTCCCTGGCCACGATTGAGAGTGACCATAAGATTTTTCATCTCGACTGCCAGCGTGGCTACGTTATTATAGAGATCTTCATCGGTATTCAGCCTGCCCAGCGTCCCCTTTCCCTGGTCAATATTACTGATGATGCCATTGATTTTATCAAAGGTGGCGCCGGCCTTCTGCACCACATCGTCCAGCTTGGTCACCGGGGCGCCACGCAGGATCGTGAGCGGCTGCTCGTGATACTGCAATGAAGGGGTAATGTCTACATACTTCTCGCCCATCAGGCCGCGGGTCTTTATGGTGATCGTGGAATCAGTCCCGATCTTTTTCAAGTCTCTATTGCTGACCTCCAGAGAGATTCCCACCTCGTTGTTTTTTTGCGGGTTGGTGAAACGGATGTCCGTCACGACCCCCACATCAACCCCGGCCAGCCAGACCGGCGCTCCTTCCTTGAGACCGACCACATCATCCATTACCACCCGCAGCTTACCCTTGGGAACGAACATCTTGGTCTTCTGTCCCATCAAAGTCACCCCGGCGGCAATAAATACCAACGTCACAAATATGAAGACACCAGCGCGAACCTGAGCCCAACCTATGCGATTGCTTCGATCCATGTCATCACCGTCCATTCATGTTCTGCATAAAAAGTGATTGCTCCGTCGGCGCCAGGAACTCTTGCACTTCCGGTATGTTGCTGTTCCTCAACTCCGCTTCGGTACCCTCGAAGATCATACGGGCCTGATGCAGAAAGGTGAAGCGTTCCGAGGTGGCAAACGCTGTTGCCAGGTCATGGGTGACCAACAGGGTAGTCTTTCCCTCGGCCTGGAGCCGCAGCATAAGGTTGCAGATGTTGTAGACCCCGATCGGGTCAAGACCGGTGGTCGGCTCGTCAAAGAAGATGTAGTCAGGATCTGCTGCCAGGGCGCGGGCAATGGCCACCCTCTTCTTCATGCCGCCCGAAAGCTCGGAAGGATACAGGTTGATGGCCATATCCACTCCGACAAAGCTCAGTTTCTCAAGAATAACTTGCTCAATTGCAGCCTCGGAGAGCTGCCCTGCCTCGAACAAACGATAGCCAACATTCTCCCCCACCGTCATGGAGTCAAACAGCGCGCCCCCTTGGAAGACAATGGCAATCCGCTTGCGTTGTTCCATGAATTGGGACTCGTTCTTGCCGTTGATGCAGATATCACCCATGCAGACACTGCCTGAATTTGGCTGGAGCAACCCCAACAACAGCTTGAGGATTGTGGTCTTGCCTGCTCCGCTCACCCCCAGGATGGTGCGGTTTACGCCACGCTCAAGCACAAAATCGAAATCTTCCAGGATCTTGCGACCGTTGATGGAGAAGCATACCTGTTCCATGCGGATGGAATCAGCGACAATCATTAAACCTCCACCCCCGCCATGGCACGGTTTTGAAGAGCCTGTAGTTCACGGATATTCCTTTGATCAAATCAGTACGTTGCCTCCAGCACCGAAATCTTGATCCTGCCGATGATGGCGATAATTGGCGACATATCTTCCGGTAGATGTCCTTCGAAAAACTTGAGGTGGGTCGGATCGGCCGGTACCTGGTTGTAGGTGGGATCTACGGCAACCCATCGCCCTGCAAGCCAGCTCTCTGCCCAACTGTGATACAGGAAACCTTTTCCATCCAGATAAACCAGTCCGGTGACAAAGCGTGTGGGTATGCCGGCCGCCCTGGCCATGGCGGTGTAGAGACGGGAATGGGTCTGACAGTTGCCGGTCCGGGATGTAAAACTTGTCAGGGCGCTACCACCATCATCAACGGTGTCTTTCAGCCAGTCAGCCGTCCACGACACCAGTGTCCGGACAACATCTTCCCGAGTCATTTTTTCACTAGTGAGCTCTTTGACTTTTGCCACAATCTTCGGGGCGTCAGCCTCGATCTTCTCGGCTGGTTTCAGGTAGGATGCTGATGGCGCTGTCACTGCGGGAACTGTCAGAATATTGGATGTTGTCGTGGCAGCCGACGCATCAGGGCTTGTCGGAACTGCGGAACCGGTACTGATTTTAATGCGTCCTTCCCCGCTCTTCTCTATAACCTGGCCACCCTCCTGGAGTAGCGGCAGGGCATCGTCCCAGCCGCTGATTTGCACCGTCAACCCTTTGAGCTTCTGCTGTTCCTTGATATGGGGATTGGCCCGTACCAGGCTGAAGTCGTAGATCAGGTCCTTCTTGGCCAGCGCCACGCTTCCAACGAATGCCCCCAGCGTCTTGGGGGCCTCGCTTTTGGTCGTCACCAGTCCATCGCGCACCGACTCGAATATGGTGTTTCCCTGGCTGTCCATCCAGATGTCGTTTGTGACAAAGGGGTAAAGGTTATTACGCAGCTTCAGGGCGGATTGGCCATCAGGAGCCTTTTCCGCACCGATTACGCTGATCTTTATCTCCTTTACCCTGACCTCTTCGGGATCGAATGTAAGAATTTTATAGGACTTGCCTGGGGCGGTATCCTGCATCAACGGATAGAGGTTAAGGGCTGGACCAGGATATATCTCTCCTTTGAACCGGAGTTGTTTTTTCGTAGTCTTGTCACCATTCACGCTGTATATACGCATGCTGCCATCGCTGATCTTTCCGGAAAGGCTTGATTTAATGCCGTTGATGGTCTGCTCGATTTCAAAGGAGAGCATGGCAAGGTTTTTTCCCGCCAGGTAGCATTCGCGAATGGAGGACTCTTTGGAAAACCCCATTACCTTCATGCGTACGCTCCCGTCTCCCTCCATCCGGTAACCATCGCTGGTTTCCGAGATCTTCTGCCGGTAGAATCCGACCCGCTCGTTATCCACATAGATACCAAACCACTTTTCAGCAAGTGGCGGTTTGTCCAGTTTCTTGAATATTTCGGCAGTAGCCGGGCGAATACCGACAATGATCAGCGCGATAGTGAAAAACAGATATGCAAGATATTTCATGATAAGTCCTTATATGGTTTCCCGGCAAAGTGTCTGGTTAAGAACCAGGCAAAAAAAACACCACTTCAGCCGTTCTGAGAGAAACATCAGCGACGGTTGTGCGTGGCATCGCACTCCCGGGTGAAATGCCGGGCTGCCGTAAAACAGATTATTCGGTAAAAATCGGGATCTTCTGTGCCTCCGGATGCTCTTCATGACTTTTCAATGTGCATTGGTTTGAAGGGGATGTGCGCTCATTGTGGGCTTCGGCAGAGTTACGCCGCACTAAAGAGTTGGCATATGCCAGCATTTCGTCCCTACCCGATGGGGTCAGTTTCCTGAATTCGGCTATCAGGTGTTGCTCATCAAGGGTAAGTTCCATATATGTAACTCCTTTGTTCGTGTGTTGCGAACCTGTTTTTACTTGATAAACTCCACGCGATTTCTTCCCTTGGATTTGGCCTTATAGAGTGCGTCGTCGGCCAGCTTTATGAACTCGTCCACAGTATAGCAACCCTCTGCCGGGAAGGTGGCAACGCCCAGGCTGACAGTGAGTGAAAGGGGAGAGAGTTCACCTTCGAACCTGATTTCCTGGATCGATGAGCGGACTCGCTCTGCCACGAAAAGCGCTTCTTTAATAGTGGCGTCCGGCAGGATAGCGACAAATTCTTCACCCCCATAGCGAGCAGCTACATCATATTTGCGCAGTCCCTTTGAAAGGTACTTTGAGACTATCTGAAGCACCCAGTCACCCTGAAGATGACCATAGGTGTCGTTGACCAATTTGAAGTGATCGATGTCCAGGATCAGAATCGACAGGTTCCCACCCTTGCGAAGAGTGCGATGAACCTCCTTGTCCAAAGCCTCCATCAGGTAACGGCGGTTGAAAAGTCTGGTCAAGTGGTCGGTATTGGAGATTTCCAGCAATAGTTCGTTGGAGCGCTTGAGGTCATCCTGCAGGTGCTTGATCTTGAGGTGAACCTTGACCCGCGCCAAAAGTTCTTCGGGGTCGAAAGGTTTGGTGATGAAGTCAATGGCGCCCTGCGTAAGTCCTTTGATCTTCAGATCACGGTCATTCATGCCGGTCAGGATGATTACCGGCAGGTCCCGCAACTCAGGTCGGGATTTCATCATACTCAGGAATTTGAACCCATCGATGCGGGGCATTTCCAGGTCACAGAGGATTATGTCAACCGGTGAGGAGAGCAGCTTCTTGAAACCTTCCAAACCGTCTTCAGCCTCGTGATAACTGGCAAAGAAGTCAAATGACTCCAATGTATTGATAATCTTCTCCCGAACGGCCTGAGAGTCATCTATGATTAGTACGCTATCGGACATAATACGATTATTTCTACCTCAATTTATTCACAAACACAATTTCAAAAAAACAACAGAAACCCGAAATATTACGGACTACAACTGCGGTTCCCGCGCCAGGCGTTTCATCTCGGCAATGGTGGCGGCGTAATTACTGCTGCCGAACACGGCGCTGCCGGCCACGAAGACGTCCGCTCCGGCGTGAG
>JBAYZR010000275.1:0-5194 GCA_041672425.1 Pedobacter sp.
AATGTAATCATACTTGTAGGTTACGGATGCTTGCCCCGATCCACCTCCGCCATAGATCTGGCTGATGTAGAGCGCCGCGTTTGCCGAGCCTGCCCCTGCCAATGCCGCAACCATTACACATGCTGCCAAAACCTTTTTCATCTTCCTTCTCCTTTTCTCCCTTTTTGGTATTGTTCAACTGCCTCGAATATTCATGGCGTTCCAAAGATCTGCACAGGTAATTTATCCCAAACGGAAAAGCGTGTTCGCAGCCGGAATGAGTGGTTTGGCACAGGTAGAAATCATCCACCAGAGCTCTGGTTCTACAGCTGTTATTGTGGAATGGATCGTGGGAACGCACCTGAGAAAATCCGGTCATCATAAAGCTGTCAGTCATGGTTTGCATGTGGCTTAGCATTACTCTTCCCCTCTCTCCTTATTCGCTTGGCTGTTTGAGTTCATGGACCACGAAAAGCCCGGTTTTGAGAAGCGGATCGCGGAGCTGGCGGAACGGCTCGCCGCCACCAGCCTGTACACCTTCTGGATCAGCATTGATTCATCCGTTCCCGAAATCCACGAACTGATCGAGATGGGCTTCACCATTGCCAACGCCTGCTATCCCATGAGCATCAGGGAAGGGGCCGAAGAGCCGCTTTCAGCCGTGTACGAAGCCACCGCCGATATGAGGAATCGCAAGTAAAATAGAAAAAAAGGACCGTAGAGACGCATTATCTTGCGTCTCTACGGTGAAAAGTGACGAAAGCAGCGGAAGACGTGAAATCAGTTGAGTGGGCAGGATATAACATTCGATGTTTTTCCACTGGTTATCTGATCTGCGTCATTCGCTTTTGCATATTCCCGCTACTGAGCTCCGATGGTGATGGTCAGGTTGTTATCCGCCGGCGCCAGGTCAGTCCAGAGGGAGTAGAGCGACTGACCGAGTCCCTTTGTCACCGCGTCGGGACTCTGCATCATCCCCATATAGGTCGCAGTAGTCGAAGCATCCGGCGTTTCGTCACCTGCGTAGTGGGCCATGAAGGCCGGCACGACCAGACCGGTGATGTAGGAAAGGGTTGGATCGGTCAGATTGTACGGCGCATGCGAGAGCTGATAACCCACGATACCGGTCATGCCGGTCTGCAGGTAGTTCAGGGAGAATGCCGGGAAATCGGATGGATGGGAGGCGATGCTGGTGACGCGCTTTGTCCGGATATCAAGGGTGTTGCCGGTGGTATTGAAATTGACGATGCGGTACGGACTCGGGTAGGTGACCGTGGAGCCGGTTTCCACGTCGTGCAGGACCGAGGTGGTAAAGTCCTTCAGCGTCACGTCGTTGGCGTGGTAATGGCCGGTAAACATGACATTGAGGCCATTATCCGAAAACAGTCTGGAGATATTCCGCCAGTCATTCACCACGTATTCGGGAAACTGGAGCGACTGGCCGGTGAAGTGTTCCAGGATGCCGTGGTGCATCGTGCCGATGACCTTTTTACCCTGGTTTTTTGCCGCGTTGAGCCTGTCCAGCACCCATGACTGGGTGGAGTAGTTGAAGGCCCCGGCGGTTACGCCGTACTGGCACGAATCCAGGGCGAAGAGCCAGACTCCCGGCGCCGGCTCGACGATATAGCTCAGGGAGCCGGGATCGGTGAAGAGCGCGTCCTTGTACCCATAGGGAGCGTAAATCTGCTTGAAGGCGGCGGGATCGACGCTGGCTATGGCCGTGGGCGGAGATGTCCGGAAGCTCAGGCTGTCCGGGTTGTTGACGTCGTGGTTGCCGGGAATTACGTACACCTTCTTGCCACTCGCCTTCAGTTCGGCTAGCTTCGTAGCCATCTTCTCATGATTCACCCGCTCGCCATCCTTGGTCAGGTCGCCGGTTATCATGACGAAATCCAGCGGTTTGGATTTCAGGTCATCGATGACGCTGTCGAGGATCTCGCCGCTCTCGGCTATCAGCTTGCGGTCCTGGGCCAGGTATGCCTGGAATTCGGCGCTGGTGGTGCCGAGCGCCGGGTCGTAGAGGTGCGGATCGCTGAAGACCGCGAATTGCGTTGAAGCGGCATTCGTGGTGGTGAGGGTTATGGCCCTGAAACTAATCCGCAGATTGGACGGGTTGGTGAACTGAGCGGGGATGACGACCGATTCGCCGGGGTTGAGTCCCGCCGGGGCGATGCCGGTAATTGCGGGGATACCGTTATAGCTGCCGGTGGGGTTGACCAGGTCGATTCCCGCGGTAAGGTCCGCGAGGGCTACGGTCAGCGGGCCGGCGAGCCTGGCTGTGCCGGTATTGGTGATGGTCAGCTTACCGCTGTACTGTTTGGTCGAACGGTTGTAGGTGAAAGATGATGTGGTCGCCCTGGCCTGCGATGAGACATCACTAAAGTCATACTGGAACTGCTGGCGCTGGAAATCGGGGAGATCAGCCGGATCTATGGCGAAGACCCAGATATTGGAGGGCTGGGTTTCGCTGAAATCGTTGTCGGTGGTGACCAGCAGGGTGTGTCTGCCGTCAGCCAGGTCGGGACCGAAGGCCAGGCCTTCGACCTTTTCGCTGAAGGAAGATCCCGCCAGGCCGTATCCGGCGGCAAGCAGATCAATAAACTCGGCTTTGCTGACCGGAATGAGCCCATCCTGAAGGTCACCCTTTTCCGGAAGACTGGCGATGGTGCTTACATCCGAGGCGCCGGTAATGTCGATTCTGTAGATTTTCTTGAAAACCGCGCTGCTGCCGGCCTTGCCGTCCCGTTCGATCACCAGGAACTGGTGGTCGTTTATGGCCAGAATTTCATTTACGCCATAGGATTTCCCTTCCAGTTTGTAAGCATATTCTTTGGTGGCGCCGGTCATCAAATCGATTTCCAGCATCCGGTTGTATCTCCCGATGCGGCTCAAGCCGGAATCCAGGGCATGGTCCTGGATCAAGGCGTTCTGCATCATACCGAACAGCTTGGTTCCGTCAGGTGAAATAGCCAGCCCCTCCATGCCCCGGTTGGCCTGCCTGCCGCTGCTGTTGCTGCCCAACTCGGACGCCGAGTCGGCGCTGGGATTGGCGATGGCGAACTTGTCCGGGATTCTGATGGTGCGGGTTCTCGTGCCGTTGCTGTCGAATTCGTGGATGTAGGGGCCGTATTCGTCAGATATGTAGATCTTCCTGTTGTAGGCCACCCTGACACCTTCCGGGTCGAAGCGCAGGCTTGACGTTGGGGTGGTGGTGTCGAAGGCGGCTGCCGAGCCGGTCAGGTTCCGTCCTTCCTGATCCCTGAGCAGCACCGTGGATTTCAGGGCTGGGGTGATAACGCCGGCGGTCAGGGGGATGTCCAGGGTGTAGTAGCGGTCGAGATAGTTCGTGGTCCCGTCGGCCGGTCCCCGGTCAGGGACAGCGATAAAGCTGTTCCCTATCCCGGTGTAGGTAATGGCGGAGCCGAAGCCCCCCATGCGGTTGTGGGGGGTGCCGTCGGAGAGATTGCCGCTGAGCCCGGAGGTGTCGGCGGCGGTTCCGGGGATGGCGCCTTTGGCGTACAGCTCGACGGCCGCCTGGGAGGCCGTCGGTGAGGCGGCTATCAGCAGCGCCAGCAGGGTCGTAGACAGGGTGCTTCGTAAAGCGTTTGAAAACTTCATGATATCTCCTTGTTATCATCATATCCAACATGGGCGACGACAGAAGCGCCGCCCATGTTCAGTTCCTGATTATGCCCTGCGGCGACGAACACCAACCAGACCCATCAGGCCGGAGCCCAGCAGCCAGGCCGCGGCCGGGATGGGGGTAGGGGTGGGAGAGTCAACCAGGATTCCGCCGGTGATGGTACTGCTCGTGAAACCGCCGTTAACGTGGTTTGCCGTGAAAGACAAGGCTAATGCATTGGTGCAGGTGAAATCATCAGAAACGCCGAAGTAGCTGTAGATGTTTTTGTTGTCAGAGTCTTCAAGACCAGCGCCGACGATATCAAATTTAAAATTGCCAACCAGGTCGATGGAGGTGACACTGGCTGAAGTGAAGTGCCCGGTTACGAGTATGGTCGGATCGGAAAGCCCAAGTGCTGCTATTCCCCCGGTTAATGTAAAGGAGCCTGGGGTTCCGAAGTTCAGGGTGTTGCCCGATTGGCTGGTGAACGAGCCTGTCTGGAAGTTCAATTTTCCCGAGGTGATCGCCAGTGTCTCGCCGCTGTGCCCAGAAGTGCCGTTGCCCCTTACCCCCGTTACGGACAGATTGACTCCGTGGAGAGTCGTATCCACGTTCGGGTTGTAATAAATCGAGGCATCTGAAGGTTGATTGCCGGAAATGCTGTAATCGATAGAGATCGCAGCGTTGGCGGCTCCCGGCAATGACACCATGGTTGCCGTCAAGAGCGCTCCAAACAGCAGGGTTTTGAACATTAGTGTTCTTGAATGGTTCATCTTCTGTTCTCCTGTTCAACACACTTTGGGCGGCGATGTGAGCGCCGCCCAAAGTCGATAGTCGCTTAAAGTGCTTTTACAAAAATCGGATTCGAATAGAACCAGAGGTCATCCCAGGCCATGTCGGCACTGTTAGTGCCCGGGGTGTTGATCAGCGGACTGCCGGCTGCATCTGTGCCGTAAACAATCTTTGTGCCGGTAGAGTCCATCTTCTTCACGTCGTACCCAAGGTTGGCGCCACGAATGCGGAAGAACATGTCGTTCTGGACGTTAGGCACATCGAAGGACATGGCGGTATAACCCTGGGAGTCTGTTGTCCAGGATGTGACGTCATAGGTTTTGACCACGCTGGCAACAGTGGTATCGATGGCGTTGAATGCCGTATTCGGGGTGCCATCAGCATTGAACTTGCTGGCCTTGGTGGGGTTGATCCGTCCCTGGATCAGCTAGACATGGTGCACCGAAGGAGTCTGGCAGATGTAGTTAGTGGAAGAGTTAACACCCTGTTTGCAGTTATTGATTGCCGGTGACTTGAAACGGATCTGGACGGTAATCTTGTTTCCCTTCTTGATCTGAAGGGTTTCACCCATGGTGGCGGTTTTTGTGCCGAAGGGGGTCTTGAAAAGTACCTTATAGTCCAGTTCGTTGATGATGTCTCCGTGAACCGAGAAGGCGTTGCCGGCACGAAGTCCGTTGATGACGTCTTCTTGGGTGTAAATGCCGTCGTTATTCGCGTCTTTTACCTTAACATAGGATTTAATATACTCCCCAGGCCAGAAATCATTGGCGATGTCGTGGAAGTCGGAGTTGTCGAAGTTAT
>JBAYZR010000276.1:0-5141 GCA_041672425.1 Pedobacter sp.
ACTTGTGGAAGATATCCATCAGCAACAAGCGAACGAATTTCCTCTATCCTTGGCTTCAAGTTGGGATTAACGGTGATGGCTTTGTAAGGGTCGAACAGCGTTCCTACCGCCTGAATCAATTTTTCGATGCCTGTCTGCGAGAAGTTTGATGTACCTTCAAGGTCGGCTTTATATTTCCCTTGGAAAATAGTGACACTGAACTCACCATCCTGAACTTCTCCTACTTCAATCGCATCAACACCGAAATCTCCCCCACCTTCAGTCAGACATTCAATTGCCTCTTCTCCTGTTAAATCAAGAAGTGTCTTTACGACTAGGACGACGAATGCAGCTGAGCGCAACTTATTATCGTCGTTCTTAAATTTTGCCTTTTCTTCGATTGCTGCTTTTTGACGCTCTGCCAAAGCTCTTACTTGCTGATCAATAATGCTTGCATTTATATTCATAAATTTTCTCCTTGTTGGCCACGGCATGTCAGTTTCATTGATTTTATAGGGTTTATTTCGATTTTGGGAGCGTAGCGGCGTCATTAAATCAACTAATGTTGTACTAACCCGCTTCGAGTCTATCAGCTATTTGGAGATCCCGGATTTTATCTTTGAGTTGGTGGATAATACGAGCTTTATGAGGCTCGTCCGGGTTAGGATAGCTTGTAATCAAGTGTTTTGAAAATCTTGCCAAACTCTGAAGCTATAACTTTTTTTTAACTCTTTTTGATATTGTTTCGCAAGCTTCGATGTACAAGTCACATCAGTGGCGGCGAATGACTAAATTACCCTGAAACAGCCTATGTTCCAGCCAGGTACGCAGCCATCTCTTCAGAAGATTGCGAGTGCTGGGAATGAGAAAGAAAAGGCTGATAAAGTCGGTGAAGAAACCAGGGGTAATGAGAAGAATCCCGCCTGCCAGGATGATGGCTCCGTCGAGAAAATGCGCCGCCGGCAGACGCCCGCATGCCAACTCGTCGCGTATCGCGGCAATGATCCGGAACCCTTGGGACTTAGTCAGCCAGGCGCCGATCATGGAGATGGCGAGCAGGGTGGCCACGGTCGGGAGCGTACCGATAACGCGACCGACTTTTATCAGCAGCCAGACCTCAATGATCGGGACAATTGAAAAGACCAGGAAAAGGCGCAGGAACATTGGTCACCCCCTCAGAAATACTCAGCCAGACCGCTCTCTATCCGTTCAAAACGGGCTACACGCTCCGGTGGCTGGCCCGCCTTCAAAGCGGTCTGTTCAATACCCGAGAGATCCAGTTCCGGTGTTTGTGCCCGACGCTCCAGATACAAGGCACGTCCGGTTTCAAGCACGATCTTTTCAAAGGGGTAGCGGTAGCTTGGATTCTGCAGGAGAACCGCCTCGCAGTAGCGTACACCGCTTGCTGAAAGGATCCGCAGATAGCCGGGTTCCGTCACCACCTCGCCGGGACGGCAGACAGTCAGGGCCGCACGACGCCGGGCAGCTGCGTGCTGAAAGCGCCGTTTGTATGGAAATGAACAGTAGTTCACCGCAAGTGGAATGCCTTGTTCCAACCCGAAACGAACCATCCGCAAGGCACACAGTTCCGAATCCAGTACAGTGACCTTCTCGCCATGGAGAAAGGTATAGCCCCGCTCCGTCAATGGGCCGAAGTTGTATGGCGTCAATCTCATCTGGTGCAGGTTGAGGTGATTGACACCTGTCTCAGCCATTTCAACCATTTTCCGCTTCAGCAGATCTTCATCCTCAGGCACCGCTGGAATCTCCACCGTTACCGTCGGGATGCTGCCCACTGCCAGATGCAACTTTTTGAGATGATAGCGGACGGCGCCCAGGTCGAAGCGGATCTCGTCCAGGCCGACATCCCGCAGACGGTTGCAGAGATCGGCAGTCAACATGGCGCCGTTGGTATAAAGCCATAGGTGAACATCATTACCGCAACGCTTGCGAACCGCGCTCAGGTAGGCGAGGGTCAGATCCGGCGTCAACAACGGCTCACCGCCGCTGATACTGACGCCGCTGAACCCCAGGGCAGCCACATAAGCGGCATAGTCCTTTGGACTGGTGAAAGCCAAGCCATTAGTGACCGGCGGCCCATCATCGTCCTGTGCCGTGGGACAGTAGAAGCAGTGCCCGTTACAGCGGCCATTGACGAACAGACAGGACCAAGCGCCATCACCGCAGCTTCGGCAACCGGGGGAAAGGCCACTGCAATCCACCTTGCTACCTGCATAACCGAAACTGGCGAACTGCTCCAGCCAGTGCAGCAGCTCTTTTCGCTCCGCACCGGCCGCTGCCAGCTGTTCAGGGTTTGCAAAGTTCAGCAGGTCATACTGGAGGCCGTACTCGCGGCGGTTGGACTCAATCAGCAAATGTTCAATGCTTTCGACAAGATCTGACTGGACATATGGCAACGGTGATAATGACACGTGATAATCCCATCAATAGACGGAGTGGTAGTGACAGATAGATTTGTATTGATATTCCGGGTTCAAAGGGAGTTGCAATGTCAAACCACTATAAAGCATTTTCTGAAGCCGCACAGTATAAAAACGTTACTGATCCGGCATTATCACGGAGCCAGACGCAAAAGTGCCATTCCCGATTCCGGATCAAGTTCCCGGTTGTACTGCCTGATATTGCATTCGATCCTCCTGTTCCGGAAATAGTCTTGTCACTATAGCACATTTCTTATTATTCAGGCAGTCGGCCTGTTGAAGATAAATTTTATACTACCTCAATCCCCCTTGAAACCGCGAAACCGCTTGTGTCCTTGACTTTCCCGCCTCTCTTTGGCACTATGCCGCCTTATGAAAAAGCTAACCAGACAGATACATATCGGCACAATTGCCATTGGTGGCGCTGCGCCCTGCTCGGTACAGTCGATGTGCTCTACCGACACGCGGGACGTAGCGGCTACTCTGACCCAGATAGATGGACTGGCCGGGGTCGGCTGCGAGATCGTTCGTTGTGCCGTACCGGATATGGATGCTGCTCTTGCCCTCGGTCATATCAAACAGAAAAGCCCGATTCCGGTGATTGCCGACATTCATTTTGATTACAAACTTGCTCTGCAGGTACTTGAGGGGGGTATTGACGGACTGCGCATCAACCCCGGTAACATAGGCGATAAGTGGAAGGTGGCTGAAGTGGTTAAGGCCGCTGTTGAGCGCAAGGTACCGATCCGGATCGGTGTAAATGCCGGATCGCTTGAGAAAGAGCTGCTGGAAAGGTACGGTCATCCGACAGCCGGGGCCATGGTGGAATCGGCCCTGGGACATATCCGTATCCTTGAGGAACTGAACTATCAGGAGATCAAGGTGTCGCTCAAGGCATCCGATGTGATGAAAACAGTGGCCGCCTACCGTTTGCTTTCGGAACAGGTTGATTATCCACTTCACATCGGCATCACCGAGGCAGGCACCATCTTTTCCGGTACGATCAAGTCATCGGTTGGTCTTGGTATCCTGCTCGCGGATGGTATCGGCGATACCATGCGTGTCTCATTGACCGGTGACGTGCTGGATGAGGTGAGGGTAGGGTACGAGATCCTCAAGAGTCTTGGCCTGCGCCAGCGAGGTGTCAATTTTGTGTCTTGCCCCACCTGCGGTCGTTGCCAGATTAACCTTGTCAAGGTTGCCGAGGAGGTCGAACTCCGGCTTCGGGGTGTGGACAAACGGATTACCGTGGCGGTTATGGGATGTGCTGTCAACGGCCCTGGTGAAGCGCGTGAAGCTGATGTTGGCATTGCCGGTGGAAAAGGGGAGGGGCTTCTGTTCCGTCATGGCGAAATTATCCGTAAGGTACCGGAAGACCAGTTGGCTGACGCACTTCTTGAGGAAATCGGCAAACTCTGAAATTTTATCGTTAACTCTTCTACATCCGCTGAGGTGATAATGTTTTATTCCCGTTATTTCATCCCTACCGTCAAGGAAACCCCTTCTGACGCCGAGGTTATTTCCCATCAACTGATGCTCCGCGCCGGCATGATTCGCAAGCTGGCAGCAGGTATCTACAATTATTTGCCGCTAGGTCTGCGCTCCATCCGTAAATTTGAAAATATTGTTCGTGAAGAGATGAACAAGGCTGATGCCATCGAGATGCTCATGCCGAGTGTCCAACCGGCCGAATTATGGCAGGAATCGGGACGCTGGGCTTTCTATGGCAAGGAGTTGTTGCGTTTCAAGGATCGCAAGGAGAATGAATTCTGCATGGGGCCCACCCATGAAGAAGTAATCACCGATATGGTTCGACGTGAGATCAAGAGCTATCGCCAGATGCCGCTCAATTTTTACCAGATCCAGACCAAATTCCGGGATGAGATTCGTCCCCGGTTCGGCCTGATGCGGGGCCGCGAGTTCATCATGAAGGATGCCTATTCGTTTGATCTGGACAGTTGTGCGGCGGACAGTTCATATGACAAGATGTACCAGGCCTATATGCGAATATTTCAACGTTGCGGTCTCAACTTCCGTGCGGTTGAGGCTGATACCGGCAGCATAGGCGGGGCATCTTCCCACGAGTTCATGGTGTTGGCTGAATCCGGCGAAGATGCCATTGTCTCGTGCAATGCCTGCAAATATGCCGCCAATGTGGAAAAGGCAGAATCAGGTCCGTTTGAATCCATGGCGGTTGTTGAACAGCTGGCGCTGCAAAAAACAGCCACGCCTGATATGAAGAGTATTGCAGAAGTGGCTGCCTTCCTTGGGGTGACTGCGAGCAGAACCATCAAAACTTTGGTGTATACCTCCGGCAGAGGCGATCATGTTCTGGCTATTCTGCGCGGCGACCATGAGCTGAATGAGATCAAGCTCAAAAACAGCTTGGGTTGGGATGATATCCAGATGGCCAGCGAAGAGCAGATTATGGGTATCACCGGCTCTCCGGTCGGTTTTCTCGGCCCTATGAACCTGAAAGAAAAGGTACCGGTAATCGCTGACCTGGCTCTGGAGGCCATGGTCAATGTCGTTATTGGCGCTAACGAGAAGGATATGCATTACATCAATGCCAATCCGGGCCGTGATTTCCCGGCAGACCGTTTTGTTGATATTCGAAATGTCGAGGCAGGCGATTCCTGTCCACGCTGCGAGCAGGGCAAGCTGGAGATGTGGCGTGGTATCGAAGTCGGTCATGTCTTTAAATTGGGTACCAAGTACTCA
>JBAYZR010000277.1:0-5110 GCA_041672425.1 Pedobacter sp.
CATCCTTCTCGTTCCCAGGAAGGACAGACCCAGTACCTGAACGGTTGCGCGGGCAAATTGTATATTCGTGGGCATTTTGCCAGGCTTGTTCCCTGGATTCTGATCGCATCGGAACTGCATACCGGCACGAAGCTTTCCAACTCCCAAGGCTATTTCAGCATTCTTGCTGATCCCCCTGCATTTTTTCAGGCGTTCTTTCCCCGTAAAAACGCCATCCACAGCATCATCCACGAGGTGTTGGAACGTTACGACAATGCCGCAGAATCGCTGGCGCTGACAGAGTCCTATCCCTTCAATGACGAGCAGTTTGCCGCGGCACTGGCCAACGAGCTTGCCACCGGTGATTATACCCCGTCGCTATCCACTGCCTTTGCCATCCCCAGGAAATATGGAGAAGACCGGATCGTTGAGCAACTCAAGTTCCGTGACCTGATCGTCCAGCAATATCTGCTAAAACTGGTAGGTGATATCTTCGACCGTTTCTTTGAAGAGGGTTCCATCGGCTTTCGCAAGGGAATGTCGCGGCTCAAGGCAGCAGAACTGATTCGATCAGCCCTCAGGGAAGGGTACTGTTTCATCATAGAATCGGATATCGAGGATTTCTTTCCTTCTGTCGATTTGATCAAGCTTCGCGAACTCCTGGAGCACTACCTGCCGATTAAGGACAGCGTGATGATTGCTGCCTTGATGAAATGCGCCACAGCCGGCTGCGTGTTGAATGGCAAGATGATCGAGCGGACCCGTGGCCTTGCCCAGGGTTCGCCTTTGTCTCCTATTCTGGCAAACCTGTATCTAGATTCCTTTGACGAGCGGATGGAGGCGCTTCAGGTTCGGATGGTCCGTTTTTCCGATGATTTCGTGATCATGGTAAAGAGTCGTGAACAGGCCGAAGCAATCCTTGTCAGGGCTGAGGAATTTCTGGCCGGAATCGGATTGCGGCTAAATGGAGATAAGACCTCAATCAAACATATCAGCGAGGGGATCCAGTTTTTGGGTATGAGAATAGATGGCGCCGAGGTGCGCGACTCTTCCATGGATGACACACGCCAGTTCAAGAAGCCGCTCTATATTGTTGAACCGTTTACCTTTTTGGCGCTGAATGGCGATGCCATCGAGATTCACAAGAATAAAGAGGTGCTGGAGAGCATCCCCTTGAGGCGGGTCGGCGAGATCATGATCATGGAGAAGGCCAGTTTCTCCACCGGCCTGATCCGTCGCTGCACGGACATGAACATCCCGGTCACCATCACGCTCAATTCAGGCTACTACATCACTACCATCAAGCCGGATTCCAAGAAATACCTTGCCATTGCCCACGACCATGCCCGTAGATACTACACCCTCACTGATACGGAGATACTTTGCATCGCAAAGGAGATCGCCGCTGGTAAAATAGCAAACTATATTTCGCTCTTCCAACAACGGTACGAGGCTGGACTGAACAACTTCATCCACGAACTTGAACGGATTATATGTCGGATTCATCAGACCGCCGATGTAAACGAGGTTCGTGGACATGAGGGGAGCGCCGCAAAAAAGGTCTACGCACATATCAATGACCTGATAGAAAACCCGGACTTTCACATAAAGAAGCGTGGCCGCATGGAACCGGACAGAATCAATGCCTTGCTCAATTTCGGCTATTATCTGCTTTTTTCGAGGGTCAACGCCACTGTGCGTTCCGCCGGTCTTAATCCTTATCTGGGCTTTCTCCATAGTCCCCACGATAATTACGAATCCCTGGTCTGCGACATAGAAGAGCTTTTCCGTTCCCGCATTGACCGACTCATCATAAAAATGATCAACCTGAACATACTGAGAGATACTCATTTCATGGAAAAGGAGAAACGCATGGTGCTTTCCGGAGAAGGTATCCGCTCGTTTATCCACCAGTTTGAGGCTGAATTGGAACGAAAAAACAGCAGGAATGAGCTTTCCCTGAAGGAGAACATTCACCTACAGGTACAGGTAATGAAGCGGTATCTGCTTGAAAACAAGACCTTTTCATTGTACGAGTGGAAGGTATGAATACCACGGATTATGCAGTGGTCTATGACATCACCAGCGATAAGGAGCGGCGCAGGGTGGACAAGACGCTCAAGGGTTTCGGGTTTCGTATCCAGAAAAGCGTTTTTGAGTGTCGTCTGAGCCGAAAAGGAAAGGACGATCTTCTGAAGTCGCTTGAAAGATTGGATATAAAGACAGGATTCATCAAGCTATATCGGTTGGAGTACAGTACGAAGAATGTTTGTATAGGTGAAGGGGGAAAGGAAAGCATTGATAATGCGCCGGCGTTTATTGTATAGTTCGTTCAGAACCTCTGTGGATAACCTGTTGATAACTTCAATTCCTCGGGAGGTTCTGAATTTCCCGCCAAATTTGCTCTCCAAAACAGCTAGTTGCAGCACAAGAGTCCGAAAGGACATTCCGGGGCCTCGGAACTGAAACAAGATGTATTTGTTTCCTTTTCACTAATCGTCCGAAAGGACATTCCGGGGCCTCGGAACTGAAACATTCCAACAAGCTGTAATCCCCTTATCACTTCCAGTGTCCGAAAGGACATTCCGGGGCCTCGGAACTGAAACGTGCTGCGCTTTCACACCGTTAAGGTTACGAGTCCGAAAGGACATTCCGGGGCCTCGGAACTGAAACGCGTAGGGGCGACCGGCCGGTCGCCCCTGCTAATGATATGAGGTATATGTTGGTGTGTGTGAGGGAACAGGGAAGATTTTAAAAGCCGCTTTACCGGAATGTTGTCGGTAAGGTGGCTTTTTTAGTTCCATAAGCAATAGAAAAGAGGTGACAGCGTCCCGCTGGGGACCGCCCTTATCTTGTCAACTTGGAAGCCCAATGATGCCTTTCCGTGCCAAAATGATTTTGATGCCGTAGGGGCGGCCCCATGTGGCCGCCCTGCTTTTGATTTAATTGGGTGACACCTTTGTGTGCCCCAGATATGAACCTGCCGACTGCCGAATCATAATACCGAGCCTTCATATAGTAAAGCCCATTCGGCTCGGCCATTACCCCGTATTTGCCCACGTACTGAAACGGTTCGTTTGAGGTGGTGTAACCCATGGCAGGCGCACCGAATGGCGTATAGGCGTATCTGCCCGCAAGATTGGCATTGGCATCGGTCTAGGCAACCGTGTTGCCGGTACCGTCAAAGTGGTAGCAGTAGTGGCTCCCACCTGAGGTAACCTTGGCAAGCAGTCCAGCTCCATAAATGTAGTAATTCTGAATCACGTTGCTGCCGTTTGCGTCTGCCAGCAGGTTGCCTGCCGCATCATAAATGTATCGTGTGACGACACCATTCCTTGTTGCCTCCAAGCGGTTGCCTGCGCCGATGGAGTCCTGCATTCTGGTCAGGTTATCCTGCTGGTCATAGGTGTAGGCCACGCTGGAGCCGCCCGCATAGGTTATGCTGTTGACCTTGCCGCTGTTTGTATAGGTGAATATCGTGGTCTTGTTGTTCCGGTCGGTTTTTGTCTTGAGAGTGCCGTCATCGTAATAGGTCAGACTGATGCTCCTGCTCAGCGGATCGGTGCTGCCGGTCAGCAGGTTGCGCTTGTCATAGCTGAAAGTGGTTCTTGAACCGACCTGATCGGTAAGGGCGGTCATCCTGCCGATGACGTCGTAATCGTAATCGATTGCCGGGGCGGTAGATGTTTTGCTGGTTGCCGGGTTGCCGTAGCTGTCCTGAGTCAGGGTGGTGACAACGTTTTTGCCGTCAGTTGCGGTGTTCACCAGCCCGTTGGCGTAGTAGCTCTTTTGGGTGTAGACCGGTTGGACAGAAGTCGGATAAACGGTGGTCTTGTACGGGTGGTGCTCGGTGTCGTAGTCGGTGTGGGTCGGGTGCCCCAAGGGGTCAAGCACATCGGTCAGCCTGAACTGGCTGTCATAGGTGTTGTAACTGTATTTGCTGAACGGGTCGGTTACTCTGGTCAGGTTGTGGTTGCTGTCAAAGAGATAACCGGTGGTGTAGCCTCTCGGGTCGGTCTCCGCAACGGCGTGATTCTGGCCGTCGTAGTATTTGACATTCCTCTGGCCAAGAGCATTTTCCACGCCAAGGAGGTGTTTCTGGTCATCGAAGTAGTAGATGGTCTGTCGGCCTGCGCCGTCTTCCTCGATGTTGCGGTAACCGGAGAAGTAGAGGTTATAGGTGGTATTGCCGGTCTGACGCGGCATGGTCTGGCTTTGCACTTGGCCAAACGTGTCGTAGACGTTGGTGACGGTGATAATGTTGCGGGGGTTCTTCAGGGTCAGGATGCGATGGTTTCCGTCATAACCGTATGTCCAGACCTTTGATTCCGGGTCGGTGTACGTGGTGAGGTTGTTGCTGCCGTCATAACCAAAGGAGATGCTGCGGCTTCCCGAATCGGTTACGGAAGTCAGGAGGTTGCCGGTGTAAATGAAGTTGAGAGTATGGTTGAAATTGTCGTTTACCCGCTGGAGTTTGCCTGCACTGTAAGTAAAGCTGAGCGCATTGCCATCGGCATCGGTGATGGAGCTGACGTTGTTGTCGCTGCCGAAGTTGACAGTGCGGTTGAAGCGTTCATCCACCCGGTAGAGGCTGCCGTTTTTCACCAGTTTCGAGGTAGTTCCCGGCGGTGAGGCAAAGGAGCCGTCCGGCAGCTTGATGAAGGTAAGAACATCGGTTTCCAGGTGAACACTGGCGGCGTTGTTTGTGAGGTTATCCATCCCCCATTTACCGATGAGCGCTCCGACTAGCCATGATTTCAAATCCGACGTGCCGGTCATTACATCCAGAGTGGCGACAGAGGCGGCAATCAGGGCGGCAGCGTCCAGAGGCTGGCGCTGTCCGAGACCGAACGGCGAACTTGAGTGTGGCTCAACGAAGAGGCGGTAATTGTGCGACCAACCATATCCCAAAGAGTCCTTCATGTTGTTGCTGCCGCTGTTGTAAGAACGCTTGAGGCTAAGGCCGCCCATCCCGCCTGAAAGGGTAAGGTCGGTGTTATTGTAGAGCCAGTAACCTGTCGCCATATCCACGGGGTCGCCGCTCTGGTATTTTGTTATGGTGGCCTGGGGATAGATATTCAGGCTTACGTAACTGCTCAAGGGGGTTATTGCCACTGGCGCTGCGTAAGCA
>JBAYZR010000278.1:0-5086 GCA_041672425.1 Pedobacter sp.
TTTCAGCAGATACTTCTCGGTCAGGCCGTTAAGTTTCAAATCCGGAGGAACCTCCCGCATAAACTGCATCAAGTTGATATCAAGAAACGGATAACGGGCCTCGACCGAATTGGCAAAGGCGGCCCGGTCGCCGTGATCTGAGATCAGGTGGGAGGCCAGCCGCAGCTTCAAGTCGATGTAGGAGCGCCGATGCACCGGGTGACGGTCGACCAGCTTGCTCTTGTCGATTATCCCTGCCCGTACCGAATTGAACTCGTGAAACTCCGCCAGCGCCGTTCCCGAATATAGCGCCTCGCGGATTGCCTGAAACTCGTAGAGGTTCTTCTCGTAGACAAAGGAATCATCGCCCCACAACTCTTCCCGCAGTTCGGCCTCCAGCATCGCCTCCGGATCACAGAGGTCATCCCCGCCCTGCTCCAGCCGCTGCCGGTCAAACTTGTAGCCGTAATAACCGGCAAACAGCTCGTCCGCCCCCTCCCCCACCAGCACGACCTTCATCCCGGCCTCACGCACCGCCCGCGACAAGGCAATGGAGCAGGTGTCGTAACTCTCCCTGAGGGGACTCTCGGCATGGCGGATCATCTTCCTGAAACCATCGCTGATCTCCGGCCAGTCAAAACATATTGCATGGTGGATGGATCCAACATGCCCGGCCATCATCCTCTGAAATCCGGTTTCGTCAATTTCCTGCTGGGCAAAACCGATGGAAAAGGAGTGGCGGCGCTCATCCGGCGCCAGCCGATGCAGGATTCCGGCGATCATCGATGAGTCCAGTCCGCCGGAGAGGTAGTAGCCGACCGGCACATCCCCCAGCAGACGCACGCTCACCGCTCGCTGTAGCTCTTCATCCAGCCTTTCCAGATAATATTCCTCGTCATGGCGCGGCGCCTCCCCCTCAAGGGGGTACTCCATGTCCCAGTAGCAGTGCTCCGAGATGCCCTGTTCATCCACCAGCATGAAATAGCCCGATTTCAGGCTGGATATCCCTTTGAACATCGTGCGGGGCGCCAGGCAGCCGGGAAAGGCAAAAACCTGATCGAGGCCGGTCAGATCAACCTCCCGTTTTACGGAAGGGTGTGCCAGCAGCCCCTTGATTTCAGAAGCGAAAAGGAACAGGCCATCCTGTTCCGTGTAAAAAAGCGGCGCGATGCCAACATGATCCCGCGCCAGCAGCAACCGCCGTAGACGCGTGTCGTAAAGGGCCAGGGCGAACTGGCCGTTCAGGCGGGGGAGGAAATCAGGTCCGCTCTCCTCGTACAGGTGCAGCAGCACCTCCACATCGCAGCGGGTTGCGAAGCGATGCCCCTTCTCCTCCAGCTCCCGGCGCAGCCCCGGAAAGTTGAAGATCTCGCCGTTGCAGACGATCACCAGCGAGCGGTCTTCGTTATAGAGCGGCTGATTACCGCCGACCAGGTCAACGATGGACAGACGCCGGAAGCCGAGTCCCACCTGCGGTTCATGGTAAAAGCCGCTGTCATCCGGACCCCGGTGGATCAGGGCATCGGTCATCATCTTCAGGATATCCGGATCGGCCCTGCCGCCACTCTTCCGGTCAAACATGCCCGCAATGCCGCACATTGGCTAGAAATCCTCGCTCAGAGCGGCTCCGGCCCGCCCCAGCAGTTGACTGACCGCGGCGTCTTCCGGCGGCGCCAGCAGCAGGTCCAGCTCCACCAGTGTCACAGACGGAACGGCGATCACTGTATCCAAAAGTCTTCGCAGATCTTCGCCATACCGGACCACGGTCTCGGGGAGATATAGATCGGCGCTGTACTCGATATGGCCGCTCAGTTCAGCGTCATCAGCCAGATCGAACATCAGATCGAACTTACTGGCCAAGGCCCCCTCCAAGAACGGCGAAACCTTGGTTCCCGGAAGCGAGACGGTTAGCGGCTCAATATTCTGGAAGACGAAAAGCACATCGAACAGCGGGTTGCGCCCTCCGTCCGGTCGAATGCCCAGCTCTTCGACCATCCGGTCGAAGGGGTATTCCTGATGACTGAAGCTCTGTTCCACCATTTCCTTAACTTTTCCCAGGAACTGCTCAAAGCTCTCTTCCGGGGTAATCCGGCTCCGCAAGGCCAGGGTATTGAGGAACAGGCCGATCTGGTTTTCCAGATCAGGATGTTCACGACCGGCCACCGGCGCTCCCACGACTATATCTGTCTGACCGCTGCGGGCATACAGCAGTGCCGTGATGGCGGCCAGCAGCACCGTAAACCTGGTAGTTTTCCGAGCCGCCGCCAGACGGCTTACCCCTTGCGCCACGGCGGCGCCTAAGCATACCGGCACACTCCCCCCCCGGTCGCTCAAGCGCACTGGCCGGTCAAAATCGGTGGGAAGCGCCAACGGGGTAATATCCCCGGACAGTACCACCAGCCACCAGGCGCGGGCGGCTGCGCCGGTCTCGCCGGACACCAGCCGGTTATGCCATGCGGAGTAGTCGCGATACTGTAGAGGCAGAGGCGGCAGTTCTTCCGGCCTGGCGCCGACATAGAACCGCGAGATCTCCCGCATCATGATCCCCACCGACCAGCCATCGGAGATTATGTGATGCATGGTGACAGACATGACATTACGTTCACTGCCGCCGGGGCCATCCGGTAGCCGCAGCAAAAGGACGCGCAGCAGCGGCGCCTCAGCCAGGTCGAAAACTGTGTTCCCTTCCTGACGCGCCAGTTCCAGAGCCTGATGTTCCGCTAAAGGCTCGTCGCGCAGATCAGCCTCGCGGAAATTGATCTCCCGATGCGGATGCGCCACCTGGACGGGATGACCGGCATGCAGCCTGAACGATGTGCGCAGTGATTCATGGCGGGCCGTGACATGCCGGAGAGCCTGTTGCAGGGCATCCCTGTCAAGAGGGCCTTCAATAAGCCAGGCGCCGGACATGTTATATGAAGCAGCGCCTTTTCCGGTCTGATCCAGCAACCAGAACCGTTTCTGGGCATGGGAGAGCGGGTAGAAATCCGCCTCGGCCAGCCGGGGTATGACTGCCAATGCGCCCGCAACGTTTTCCCGGCGCGTTTCGGCGAGGGCGGCAAGGCCGGCCACAGTGGGGTTGGCAAAGAAATCCCGCAGTTTGAGGCCGATGCCAAGCTCCTTCTGCATCCGGGCCACCACCCTGAGCGCCTTGAGACTGTGCCCCCCGATAGTGAAAAAGGAGTCGTGGACGGAGATACCCTTCATGCCGAGAACATCTTGCCAGATCAAGGCGATCTGCTTTTCTAACTCCGTCTGGGGAGAGTCGGCCCCAGTTGCTGCTGTTTCCTGGGTGGCCAGCGCGAGGAGCGCCTTGCGATCTATTTTGCCGTTGGGGGTGAGCGGCAGAGCCGGGATGAATACGTAAACCGCCGGCAGCATGTAGTCGGGAAGGATGCCCTTCAAGAACTCGCGCAGCTCACCGGACGTGGGCGGGGTGGCTCTCTCCGCCTGTTTCAGACAGTCTGCTTCGACGAGGTATGCCACCAGACGCTGGTCGCCGTTTTCCTCCGTACCGGCCATGACCACGGCTTCCCGAATGCCCGGATGGGCAACTAGCGCCGTTTCAATCTCTCCTGGTTCAATGCGGAAGCCGCGAATCTTGATCTGGCAATCGAGCCGACCGAGAAACACGATATTGCCGTCGGAACGATAGCGCACGAGGTCGCCGGTCTTGTAGAGCCGCGCGCCCGGTTCGTCACTGAAGGGATCGGGGATGAATTTTTCGGCCGTGAGTTCAGGCCGGTTGAGATAGCCACGGGCGAGCCCGGCTCCGCCGATATGGAGTTCACCGGGAATGCCGATGGGAGTTGGCCGCAGGTTGCCGTCAAGAACGTAGAGCCGGGTGTTGAAGATCGGACGGCCGATCGGCACGGAGGGCTGTAGCGCCGTTTCCGGCGAACAGGCGTACCAGGTCACATCGATGGCCGCTTCGGTCGGGCCGTAGAGATTGTGCAGTTCCGTTAGCGGAAGGGCTTCATAGAAGCGGGGCAGGATACTTACCGGGAGTTCCTGGCCGCTGCAAATGACGCGCCGCAGAGAGGTGCAGAGACGCACCTCTGGTGTATCCAGAAACGCCTGCAACATGGGGGGCACGAAGTGCAGGGTCGTAATCCGCTCACTGCGGATCAATTCGCTCAGATAGACGTTGTCGCGATGTTCACCCGGCCTGGCAAATACGAGCGTAGCGCCGGCCATCAATGGCCAGAAAAATTCCCAGACGGAAACGTCGAAACTCGACGGGGTCTTTTGCAGAACTCGATCAGCTGCGCCAAGCATGAACGCCTCCTGCATCCAGAGCAGGCGATTGGCAATTGCCCCGTGCGTATTCATCGCCCCCTTGGGTTTCCCGGTAGACCCCGAGGTATAGATGACGTAGGCGAGCTGTTCCGGAGATATGCTACGATTGGGGTTCGAATCCGGCTGCCTGGAGATGGCTCCCCAATCCTTGTCGATCAGGATGATGTACTCCGCAGTGTGCGGCAGGCACTGGCACAGTTCCTCCTGGGTAATCAGTACCCGTGCTCCGGAATCTGTGAGCATGAAGGCCAGGCGCTCGGCGGGATATTCAGGGTCGAGGGGCAAAAAAGCTCCCCCGGCCTTGAGGATGGCCATGAGCGCGACAACCATCGCCAGCGAACGTTCCAGCGCAACCGCTATCAGGGCATCAGCTGAAACGCCGCGGGCAATCAGGAGATGCGCCAGTTGGTTGGCCCTGACATTGAGCTCGGCATAGGTCAGGATTTCATCGTCTATACGCACTGCCGTAGCGCCGGGAGTCAGCGCCGCCTGAGCCTCGAACATTTGATGGATGCACATATCCGGCAGCGACCGTGCCGTGTCGTTCCAGTCGATCAGCAGTTGCTGGCGTTCGGAGGGGGAGAGGGGGGGCGATTCTCCCGAGGGCTGTTCTGGCGGGATCGTGGCCGTCTGTTCCATGGTCAGGACGCCGGAGAGCCGCCGACAGGCAAGTGCCTTGCGATCGGCCTTGCCGTTGGGGGTCAGCGGCATCTGCTCCAGCCGTTCGATCACAGCAGGGATCATGTAGGGGGGGAGCCGGGAGGCCATCAGGCTTCTGACGGCAGCACATGCCGTCGCCGGGCCGGTT
>JBAYZR010000279.1:0-5080 GCA_041672425.1 Pedobacter sp.
GTTCCGAGAACCGTGAACTTGCAGAGTGTTATTTGACCGGCCTTCTCATGGATGGAGAGCGTAAATCAGTTGAGCCCATGTCTGAAAAGGTAAGCGCATCTGAACGCAGTATGCAACGCCTCCTCACGACGGTCAAATGGGACGATCAGCTTGTTGGCGCTCACTACCGCCGCTCCATGCTGGACTCGACTTCTGACCCTCAAGGGCTTTTGGTACTGGATGATTCCGGCTTCCCCAAGAAGGGTCGAGACAGTGCTTGCGTTGCCAGGCAATACTGCGGTGCGTCAGGCAAGACTGACAACTGTCAAATTGGCGTAAGCATGACCTACGTCGGCAGAAACGTCGCATGGCCGTACCACATGGAACTGTTCGTTCCTGAATCTTGGGATCAGCAAGATGATGCCTGCGCAGCACAGCGTAAAAAAACACATATGCCAGAGACGGTTCACCACAAATCGAAATGGCGTATGGCCCTTGATTTTATTGATTTGGCGCGCAAGGAAAATGTTCCTCATCGAGCCATCCTCGCTGATGGCTGGTATGGCAACATTCCAGAGTTTCGCCAAGAACTGGATGCCCGTAACGAAAACTATATCATGGGAGTTTACTCCAACACTCCTGTGTTTCTTGAAGATCCGATCTTTGAAATTGCACCCATTAAAGAAGGCAAAAGAGGGCGTCCGCAAAATCGCCCCAAAGTAATTTCAACTAGCCCCGAACCTGTCAAGCTGTCGAAGCTGGGCAAATGTATCTCCGAAGAAACCTGGCAACGAATTGAGTTGCGGCTCAACTCCAAAGACAAGCCTCTTGTTGCAGAAGCCGTCTCAATGAGGGTTTGGCCTGCTCATGGGTGGCGGCAGGGTAAGCGCCATGAACATGTCTGGCTGATGATAGAACGTCGTCGCTTAGAGAAAGGCGGTCGTATTTGACAGCGGAATTTACGGAACTGTTCATAAATCCGGTTGAATTTTCCTTGATGCCGAAACCTTCGCCGTTTTTCAATTCATCGTGAGTAACCGAATCGCCCTGTTCTCCCCGCTCAACGGTGTATTGCAGTTTTGTTACCCGCAATTCCCTATCAAGGGTGCTTACGCATTTATTTACCAACTCGGCAGTCTCAAAATGAACCGTATATGCGGCCTTGCGGTTGATCCTTTCCCAGAGAGCTTTGAACTCAGCCTTGTCGACGTTCTTGTTCAGGAGGTTAGGCTTGGCCTTGCGGCCATCACCAATCCCTGGCAGGGCTGCATCACTAAAGACACTGTCGATCAACTGCACTATTTGGGGAGCGTAAGCGGTCAATGCGGGTGGTAACGGCGCCAGTTGTTTCGTTCTTTCTGGCTTCACGATAGGTGTCCATAACTTCTTTTTGAGTGTTCACATATCCATTCTGGATCAGGTAAAAATATACTTCAGCCGCCATTTGTGGCGTAACGGTGACATCGCCCTCCGCCGACTTGATGACTTTACCGGTGAAGTAGGCTTCATCAGCTTTACGTGGACGGGCAGAGAGGGAATCGGAGATTTCCTTTTGTAGCCCTGCCGTAAAATCCTTATAACTCTCGCTGGCGACAACGGTCAGCAGGTTGATGTCGTGGATATTAGCCCCGCCGTCCATACGATCACCATGCTGGTTGACGCAGAGACGCAGACCACGCCCTACTTCCTGGCGTTTGCGGATAGTGTTGTCGCTGTGCTTCAGAGTACAGATAACAAAGACGTTCGGATTGTCCCACCCTTCACTCAGGGCTGAATGGGAGAAGATAAACCTTACAGGTTCTTCCAGAGAGAGCAGTCGTTCCTTATCCTTCAGGATCAGGTCATAAGCATCAGCATCATCCGACGTGGCTGTTTTTTGACCTGTCTCGGTATCTTTAACGCGCTTACTCTCTGGATTAACCAGTCGTTTGCTTGTCTTATCAATGGAGAAGTAACCGTTGTGAGTCTTTTCGGCTTTGATCCCATTCAGATAGTTGCGATAAGGCTCATCATGGAGCAGGGGGATGTCATTCAGAGCCTCCTGGTACTCCTCTTCAAACATTGTGGCATATTCTCCCGACTGTTCAAGGCCATCATCGTAATGGCGGTATTTTCTAACTTCATCAATAAAGAAGAGCGACAACACCTTGATTCCCAGGTGGAAAAGGGTCTGCTCCTTTTCAAGATGTGCTTTGATCGCCTCACGAATCTGAATGCGGCGCAAGGTTAATTCATTGACATCACCAGTGGCCTCACCAGCCTCAAGTCCCTCACCACTAGTGAATCTAACGGAATCTTTTGTTGCATCAATATCAGCAATCACAAAACCTTTGTACTGTTCCAATCCACCGGAGAGATCAAAGAGGTTGTCGTTCTTACTGAATTTTTTGGATACCCGCTTGATCCCGTTCTGTTGCTTTACCTCATATTCAATACGGGCAACGGGTGGATGAGCAGAGATAAGGATCGAATCCAGATAGAGATAGGCATTGGTACCGGTCAAACCTCTTACGGTGATTCCACGAACCTCAATCTTCTTGACCAGCTTCTGATTGTAGGCATCCAGAGCATCTAGCCGGTGTATCTTGTTGTGCTCAGTCTTGTGAGTTGCAGAATAACGCAGCACTGCCAATGGATTGAATTCCTCAAGGGCTTTTGTCGTTGCAGGCCCTTCCATTTTTTGCGGCTCGTCGAGAATGAGTATGGGATGATTACTCTTGATCACATCAATAGGACGTCGTGACTGGAAATCATCAAGCTCGGCATAAATTCGCAGGTTATCTTTGCCTTTAGCTGCAAAAGCCTGGACATTGATAATCATGACATTTATGCCGCCATCAGATGAAAATTGCTCCAGGTGATGCAGTTGTTTTGAATTGTAGAGAAAGAAGCGTGCCCGTTTATTGTATTCCTCCATAAAGTGTTCGGCGGTAATCTCGAAAGATTTGTAAACTCCCTCTCGAATGGCTACCGAAGGCACCATGACGATAAATTTGGACCATCCGTATTCTTTGTTCAGCTTAAACATGGTCTTGATGTAACAGTAGGTCTTTCCGGTGCCGGTTTCCATCTCAATATCAAGATTCACCGCACACACCTTGTCACTCCATAGCGAGTTAGATTGCGGGAGATTCTGACTCTTCTGTACGTTGTGAATGTTCGTGAGAAGTTGATCCTTTGTAAGCATCAGTTCACGGTTCTTAAAACCAGACTGCGAAAAATCAAATCCACCCTGGGTTTGTCCTGTCGTGGTAGAAGTGCCCCCCTTGCCTGGGTCAACACGATAGGTGACACCCTCGGTTTTCGGTTGTCCAGCGAAACAATCGGCAACAGCGTTGACCGCATCAGTCTGGAAGAGCTGTTTTTTAAATTTCAGTTTCATGGTTGTCCCCGTATTTTAGATGGATTTCACTTCAGTTACAGGGGACAAGCTTTTAAAAATCTGTTCAACATTGATCTTGACGCTATCGCTACCAAAGGCATCATCACGGAAGACAGCACGTAATGGTTTATGTGCGGCCAGCTTCTTGACCAGTTCTTCGTTAATACCGGAATCAAAACAGGCAATCAGGGCGTTGCTGTCAACGAGAAAGACAGTCTTGCCGTCAATAGTTTCTTTGGTAATAGGCAGGGTGAGGTCAAGCCCCCAGTCGATGAAAACCTGAAACAGCAGGTCTTCTGGGTTTCTGTCAGGCTTGATGTGATCTTTGAAAAGTTCCAGATTATCCTGTTTCAGTTCATCAGGGGTGTAATACACGTCCTTCATGTTGGAAGTATCTACTTTGAAAACACGGAAACCGGTATCGAGATTCTGAGCGGTGAGTGGATTTTCTTCTTTGATCTTTTTGCCTGCTCTGCGGATACGTTCCCTACCGATATCGGCAATAGTTTTATAACCTGCCGTGTAGGCTGTAGATTCCTCGTCGCATGGTTCTGGAAGTTGCACAAGAATATAGTTGCGGTTTCCTCCGTCAGCAGCATTTTGAGCCATTACAGAGTGACCGGTGGTGCCTGAGCCAGAAAAGAGATCCACAATTATGTCGCCATTAGAAGTCATCATGCCTACAAGCTCTTGTAGTACCCATTCGTCTTTCGGGAAATCAAAATAATCATCACCCATAAGTGTTCGCAAACGTTTCGATGCGGCACGTCCATCCTGATAGAAAACACTGTATGGGGTTTGAAATTCGCTATCAGTCAAGTATTTTTTCAAACAGGGTACTGATTTTTCGTCATCCCCAAAGTGAACACGTTCATCTGTTATCCAGTCCTGCATTTTTTTAGGATCAGGAGTAGTCCAGCCACGTGAAGGGACTTTTACGGGTTTTTTTGTTATCGGATGAAGCACTTCATATTTAGGCCCACCACCTCCAGGCCATGAAATATCAGCAGCGAAATACACTCCTCGAAAATCGACTTGGCAATAATGTTTATGCGCTTTGGCGGGGTTAGCGTCGGCTAGGTCACGATACCAAGCCTTTAATCCAGCGGTCATCAATGCATAGTCATTTCTGTGTTCACGCTTTAATTTGCTATGCTGTGCGTAAATATCATCTAGCCCCTTCTTCTTTTGTCGCCATAACACCTTTTTTTCTTTGAGATATTCAGTATTTCTCGCATAGCATACAATATATTCATGTGATACCGATATGAGGCGTGAATCATTCTTGCGGCCAGCAGCCCAAACCAAATCAGCAACAAAATTAGATTGTCCGAAAATTTCGTCCATAACCATTCTTAATCTAGCTTGTTCTCCTTCGTCACATGATACAAAAATAGCACCGTCTTGCTTGAGCAGGTTTTTTGCCAACTTTAGCCGTGAATACATCATAGTCAACCAGTCAGAGTGAAAGCGGCCATTTGAATCAGTATTAGCAATAAGGCGATTTCCTGCTTCGTCCTTCTGATTGGATCGGATCAAGAAATTTTCAGTATCTTCAGCAAAATCATCCTCATAGATGAAGTCTTTCCCTGTGTTCAAGTAAGCCGCTATCGCGGCAGTAAAAAACCTATTTTCCCCCGCAGTACCCTCCGTTTGAAATAACTGCTTTCATACCAGCCGGTCAGTCACGTATTCCTTCTTTCGTTGTCACCACACTTC
>JBAYZR010000280.1:0-5050 GCA_041672425.1 Pedobacter sp.
CATTCCATTGACATTTCTGGTGGGGGTCTATGGCATGAATTTCAAACATATGCCGGAACTGGAATGGCACAATGGCTACTACATACTGTGGGTATTCATGATAACAATTTCGGTGGGAATGATCGTCTATTTCAAGAAGAAACAATGGCTGTAGCAATAGCCAAGAGGAAACCAAAGGGTTAACCGTATACAGAAAAACCTTTCGGGGAAAAATCTGAAGCGAGCAAGGCTTGCTTCTCATCATGGCTCACGGCTACCGAGGGCTTCTTTTGGCTGGATGTTGCACCCTCGCCTCGATTTGCCGACGAAAGGGTTACAACGTCTTCAGGAAGGGTGATCGATGTATCATTACGAGGATTTATTTTGTTGGAGGAAATCTCGTTTTTGACAGAAGAGAGCCGTACCTGATTAAGGGTTACAACATCTACAGAGGGTTGAAGGGCATTGTTAATAAGAGATGACATAATCTATTCCGCTCCTGTTTGATCTCATTAAGGATATTCCCATCCTTAAAATCTCGCAAGAGATTTTATTCTCAGGATTGCAACCGTCGATATTATTACTTAAAGTATTTTATCATAGTGTATTCACTTGACCAGCGAGGTATTTTCCATGAGCATCAGATCCCTGTCCCTGCCAGTAGTTTTCCTGGGATTAATCAGCCTGACCAGCCAAAAGTGAACGCCACCACCCTTTCAGCGCGTGTCAGCCGAACCATCCGTGAACTCAAACTCTTCAATCCTGGCGACACGGTCATAGTAGCGATCTCAGGCGGGGCAGATTCCACCGCTCTGCTGGACCTGCTTTCCAAGCTGCCTGAATTCTCGCCACGCCTCGTGGCAGCCCATCTTAATCATTGCCTGCGCGGCACGGAATCAGATGCTGACGAGGAATTCGTCCGCAGCCTGGCGACGCTCTATGGCATCCCCATTGAGTCCAGGCGCATCGATGTCAGGGATATGTCGACGAAACAGGGACTCAATCTGGAGGATGCAGGCCGCCGGGCCCGCATATCCTTCCTCGACGAGATACGTACACGCTGGCAAGCGAACGCCATCGCCCTGGCCCACCATGCCGACGACCAAGCCGAAACCGTCCTGATGCGCCTTCTGAGAGGTTCAGGCATGGCCGGGCTTTCAGGCATGGCCTACCATAACGAACATGGCCGCATACGCCCACTACTGAACATTAGCCGGGCTGAAATAGAGGACTATCTGAAGGCAAGGGGACTCAGCTACCGCGAGGATGCCAGTAATCTGGATACGACCTTTCTGCGCAACCGCATCCGACACGAACTGCTGCCGCTTCTGCAACATTATAATCCCGCCATCCGTGGATGTCTGACTACTACAGCCGAACTGCTTTCGGATGAAAACAAGCTTCTAAAGCAGCTCACTGAAGGGATTGCCGAACGCGTCTGCCGTTTGGATGGTGGCATAGCTGTCTGCAACATCAGCATCCTGCGGGAAGAGCCATTACCTTTGCGTCGGCGATTTTTCCGCCTTGTACTTGAAAAACTGGCCGGTTCCCTTGACCACTTTTCACACCGGCATATCATGGCGCTTGAACACCTGATTGACTCCCCCAGGCCAAATGCCACCCTGAATCTGCCGCAAGGGGTCACTGCGCTACGGGAATATGATACGCTTATGTTTAGACTCTCACAGGATGTACCCGTAGCCATAACATGTGAGTTCGTAATTGAAAAACTTGGGCGCTATGAGTTTCCAGATGGCGCCTCCCTGACGCTGAAACTTGCCCCAGGCCCGGCAAATTTTTCAGAGCCTGCACCCAATACCGCATTTTTCGACCTGGACAAGGCCCCCTTTCCTTGGCACGTGCGCACCTTTCGATCAGGAGATCGCATCGTCCCTCTCGGCATGAGCGGTAGTAAAAAGGTCAAGGAACTCTTTATTGATAACAAGATCCCTTTCCACCGACGGCGACAGAACCCACTGGTTTTCAGCGGCGACACGCTGATCTGGGTTTGCGGGCTGCGCACATCTCAACTCGCCAAGGTGGACGGCGCATCGTCCCGCATCATCAGCGCGGTTTTCACCGGTAAGCAAGAGCCTTTTTAAGATGCCAAGAAAAAAGCTCTTTCAGGTTGCCGGTGACAGCGTTGCCTATATTGAGCACATCATCCGTGATATTCAGGGTGAGTTGCAGGCTCATGTCGGGATGCATGCCGATTTTGATCGTGTCCTGCTGTTCGGCGGCGGCGCCGCATTCCTGAAGAACGGCCTGCCTGCCAGAAACATCGAGGTTATTGTACTGCCGGAACCGGAATATGCCAATGCCAGGGGATTTCAGACGCTCGCCTTTGCCAAGGGGGTGTGATGTGCCCTTGTACTCACTCAAACTTTCCACCTATGATCCGGAAATTATCGATGCCTTCGAACGGCTACGCAAAAGCAGAAAACAGGCGACATTCACCCACGAGGCGATCAAGCAATTTCTATCAACGGAGCGAGGAAAGCAGGTGCTGGCCAACATGGATGGAGTCACGGCAGGTCAGCAATTACCGGTTATTCCTCCCAATGGTGACGTGATGCCTGTCAACAAGCCACCGGATGAGTCAATTTCTGCTAAAAGTGGGACCGGACTTGTTCCGAGTGACGATTGCAGCGAGGTATTGAGCAGCATCCTTAAATAACAAGGAATACCCATGACAACGATAATTATATTTGACATTTTGTGCTGATATGTAAATAATAATTATCACTATGAACAAGAGAACCGTTACAATCTATCCGTCTTCGGCAAAAGAACTCGAAGCATTGGGGCAGCGTCTCAAGGATGCACGGCTGCGTCGACGTTTTTCCATGGAAACGGTCTGTGCCAGGGCGGATATTTCCCGTCCCACCCTCTACAAGGTAGAGAATGGCGACCCGTCTGTTGCCATGGGGATTTACGTACAGGTGCTGCGTGTCCTGGGGCTGGTGGAGGACCTCGGTATGATTGCCAAGGATGATACATTGGGGCGTCGTCTCCAGGATGAAGCACTGCCCCACAGGAAACGGGCTCCCAAGAAGACGCAACAAACTGGCGGATCAAATGGCTAAAGTACAAGGCGAACAGATCTGGGTCTGGCTTGACGATCCATCATTCGGCCCCTTGCAGCGGATTGGTACTTTGTCCCGAGGCGACAGAGGAAGTGTGCGCTTTGCCTATGACCCGGCCTGGTTGAAGCAGGCGCATGCCTTCCCCCTTGATCCGGAACTGGATTTAACAGCCGGCGAGTTCTATCCCGGCAATGCCAACTTCGGGGTCTTCATGGATTCCTGCCCCGACCGGTGGGGGCAAGTCTTGATGAAACGGAGGGAGGCGGTCGAGGCCCGGGAGCAAGGGCGCACACCGAGAAATCTTGGAGCATGGGAGTTCCTGCTGGGGGTCCAGGACTGTACCCGCATGGGGGCACTTCGGTTCAGCAGCCCGGACGCAGAAGTCTTTCTTGCCGATGAAGCACGTTCGGCACCGCCGGTTGCCCGGATTGCCGAACTACAGGCCGTGGCCTTTGAGTTGACCAGGAAGAAACAGGATGACCTGGACAAGATCAGGGAGTGGCTGAAGGTTCTGGTTGCACCCGGTTCATCTCTTGGCGGCGCCCGCCCAAAAGCCAATCTGGTTGATGAGGACGGTAGCCTCTGGATCGCCAAGTTCCCGTCAGCCGACGATGATTACGATGTCGCGCTTTGGGAAATGCTGCTGCAAGAGCTTGCAAAGGAGTGCGGGATCACAGTTCCTGCCTCCCGTCTGTTGCAGATCGGGGGCAGCTATCACACGTTCATGGTGCAACGTTTCGACCGGGTCGGCGTCACCAGGCGTTTCTTTGCGTCAGCAATGACCATGACCGGACATCAGGATACCGAAGATGCCAGTTATCTGGAGTTGGCCGAGTTTATCGCCACCTGGGGCGAGCCTGATCATATCCCCCTTGACCTCGAAGAGCTTTTTACCAGGGTTGTCTTCAATGTTGCTACCGCTAACCGTGACGACCATCTACGCAATCATGGCTTCATAAGGACACCCGCAGGCTGGCGGCTTGCCCCGGCCTTTGACATGAACCCATCCTTCAAGAAGGATGAGCATGCCCTTGCCCTGGATCTCTATACCCGGCAGCCGGATATGACTGTAGTGATGGAAACGGCGGAGTACTATCGTCTCGGAATGGATCAGGCAAAGGGGATTGTCAGCCGGGTAGAAAAGATAGTTGGGGGATGGAAGGCTCGTGCCAGGAGGCTCGGATTGTCAGCTCACGAGATTTCTGAGGCGGAGCATCTTTTTCATGCTCATTTATAGTTATATTTCAGGATGTTAACCAACTACCGGATGCAAGACCAGATGCAAAGTGCCACTTTTTATCCTGGTTGGTTATCAAATGCTCTCACTCTGGTTTCATCTGGGATGATTACCTAAACAATTCGAGAGAAAGTCGTATAAATGTTGCGCTTTGTTTCTCTGAGTTGTAATGCGTTTCACGTTCGTTCAAATACAAACGGATGCAAAAACGGATGCAAAGCGGTCATTGGCAAAAAAAGAGGGGCTAGACATACTGTCTAACCCCTTGTTTTTATTGGAGCGGGAAACGGGATTCGAACCCGCGACCTTCAGCTTGGGAAGCTGACACTCTACCACTGAGTTATTCCCGCATGGTAAATATTCGGTTAACCCTGTTGTATGTAATTTCAGCACGTTACAAGACAATGTAATATCGTTATGAATAATATATAACCTTGCGATCTCTTGATAAATCAGCTGGTTATCATTTTTATACATAGCAAATGCTAATAATTAGACATTTTTTCTAATAACAACACCTTATGTATCTGTCGTTACTTGCACGTGGTTAACCGAATATTTACCCCGCATGTACTGTAACCTATTGATATTAATTGCAATAACCTCCTAAATCCCTCATCGTTTTTCTATATATTTTCTGCTACGGTGGAACCCATATAGAACCCAAACCAAAACTAGGCTAACCCTACAACACAATTTAAACCCCATTTCATGGAGGGTTAATTTGATATGAAATGCAATAATGCCA
>JBAYZR010000281.1:0-5025 GCA_041672425.1 Pedobacter sp.
CTGCCAGACAGTATCCGAAATGGTGTGCCAATGGCCGGAGACCACAACCTCCGGGAGTTTGGCGACACCGTTATCAAGCAGCACCGGCGCAGCCGGGTCCACCAGGGCGCTGTGGCCGCTGTGAGCCGCCAGCACGACAATGTCAACCCCCTGATTGTTGCGCAGATCATTTACGTAGCCGGATATGTTGCACACAGCGCTACCGCTCCATGCGCAGGGCACGACCTCGAGTGTACCAGTGAGTGTTGGTCCAATTTCAGCCGTATCGATTGTGTACCCAATAATGCCGACCTTTTTGCCGTTGACGTTTACCACGTTGGTCGCGGCAAAGTATGGCTGGTGGGTGTTCTTGTCGCGGACATTAACCGACAGCACCGGAATACCCGAGTTTTTCAGGGCCGTAAGATTATTGATGTAGGTGATGTCACGTACGTCATGGTTGCCGACTACAACCGCATCCATGCCTCGTCCGCGCTGGGCCAGAAGCTTACTGGAGAGCAATGCGTAGAACCCGGTCATGCTGCCGTTGCCGTTCATATCGCCAATCGGGTTGCCTTCGGAGATATCACCGGCGTCAATAACCAACGCATCCGGTTTGGCCGAGGTCAACTGCAACAACTTGCCGGCCAGGTAGGCTGCTCCCCCCACGTCTTCATACTGGACTGAACCTGTTCCGTGGGTCGGAACGACCATCTTGTGCGGCGTCAACCGGGCGTGGGTGTCATTGACATGGAAGATGGTAAAGCTGGAGGTTGTTGCAGCGAAATTGGCCGTGCAGGTCTTGCTGCTATCCATCAAAACGGAAATGTTCGGGGTGGTGCTGGTCGAGCAACCGCTCCAACCGGTGAAGGTCGAGTTGCTGTCAGCATTAGCGGTAATTGAGGCGCTGCTGCCGACAGAATAAGGGTTGGCGACGCCGGAGATGGAGCCACTGCCTGTGCCGGTGGTGGTCGTGGTCAGGGTGAAGTTCTGGACGCCGATGTCAATCCCCACGGTTCCCTGGATCTCAAAATCCGTAGCGGTGGAGATTGCCTTGTCAAAAATGTACCAGGTACCGGAAGCGGCACCGCCATAGTTGACGATGCGGAAGGTGACGGTAGTACCGGCGGGGACATTCTGTAGCGCCGGGATTGCGGACAGGTTAATGGCGGCAAGGGAACCGCCGCTTGTTGCGGTGGAGGTGTAACCGAGCGGGGCGATATCACTGAAGACCCCAGCGCCGATCTGGTACTGGAGCACGCCGTTTCCCGGTCCGGTGGAGGAACGGCGATAATCGAACTTGCTGATGGAGCTGAAGGATACGTTGTTGCCTGTTTTTGGGGTAACAGTGAACGAGGCAGTCTGGTTGGCTGTTACGGCGGCAGCAGCATTTGCGCCACTCCAGGCAACCCCGCCCCAGGCCCTGGCTGCGGATGTACCGGTGGTGAGCACGCCCGAACCGCGGGTCATGCCGCTGACGGTGACGCCGGCATCGCTTATTGTGGCTGCCATGGGCGAGGCGCCGTAACTGGTGGCGCCGCTCATGTCCCATCCGGCCAGGACCGCCGCAAAGGACGGACAGGCGAACACCATGACCAGCATGAATGCCGTCAGGTGCAGCAGGGAACGGAGTCCCTGCCCTGATTTGTCGTTGATACGAGATGACATGGATAACTCCTTACTGTAAACCGTAATGTGGGGGTATGCCGGGCGCCGGTGCGGTGCGGCTGATGCGGCTGACTGCGACTACGGCTGCTGTGACGGCGACTATGGCAATGATGGCTTTTTTCATGCTAATGATCCTTTTTTTCCTTTAATAGTTTCCTGAAAACAGGTTGTTACATCAGAGTATTCCGAATATTCATGGCGGTTGGGAGAGCTGCACAAAAAGCTCATCCCAAAAGTAAAAGCGTGCTCGCAATCCAACCGGTTTACCTGGCACTGATAGAAATTATCGACCAGATTTCTGGTCCTACAGACACTCTCACGGAATCGTTCGCCGGACATCAGACAAGGATTTTCAATCGTCATCAACGGGTCGTTGGTTATGGAGCGTATATCTCTCAGCATGTCTTCATTCCTGTTGAAGTCTGGAGGTTGTTATCGTGTCCGTTTAATCTGACATCTATGGAAACAAAACGCTCTGACCGGAGTCGAAACCCCGGTCGGAGCGTTTACAGCAGTAAGTCGTCAACCCTCGTGGCACGATGACCTATGAATTGTTGGCGGGCATTGACTTTGCGCTGAAACCCTGCTTCGCTCTTCCGCCTCCCGACCCCCACCAACCCCAGCAGGCCGGAACCGAGCAGCCAGACGGCAGCCGGAATCGGTGTGGGGGTTACGTCGATGTTGGCGCCAACGGTGTATGTTGCCGGATAGTCGGTTGCGCCGGGGAATGTCAGTTGGTTGGTGGTGGCATTAATGCCATAAGAACTGGCCAGATAAGTGATGTTCTGATTGACGGTGACCGGTACTTCATTATTGATCGAAGCAAATGCGTCGAATTCGTTAGTATTGGCTTTGGCAATCGTTCCCGAAGCAGTTACAGTACCTGAGTAAAGCGTGGCGCCGACAAAGTAGGTCTGACCAGAGTGCAGCAGCAACGCACTGTTCAAGGCGCCGTAATGAAATTGCGCCATGCCGGGAGCGGATGCCACCGGCACATTGTTCTTTGCTTCATCAATCGATACCGAGTCTAGCAGACTGCCGTTCGACCAGATTCCAACCAGATGCGCCTCGCTGTGAGCCCTGTCCTTGTCGGCATCATAGACGCCGAGCCGGGTGAGATACAGGTCGGTGTTGGCACGGAAAGACCAGCCGACGGTGGAATAACCGGTGGTACTATCATCCCCGGTAAGCGCTACCGGACCGCCGTTGTCAATAGGGGTTGCGGCTGAGAAATTTAGCCCCAGCGTTGCGTGTGCAAAATCCGGACTAGCTGCCAGAGTCGCAGCACAGAGCGCTCCGAACAGCAGGCTTTTATAGATTATAATTTTTCTGAGGTTCATTCCTATTCTCCCTTGATTTTCGAAACTTCATGGGCGGCGACAACATCGCCGCCCATGAATCACTAAAACAACCATCTTCCAGCATTACGCTCCGGAGATTCGACTACCAGATCAAACTAGTTTGCCCGCGGGGTGAGCGGTACAGTTTTTGATGCGCCCCAAGTCTTGGTGTTCCAGAGGTACTCGCGAACGGTCATCTGGGTTGCCGCGGGATCGATGGAGATCACCTGGTACGACAGGACGTTCGGATTGGTTGCAGAAATATCGCCCTTCATCGGAGAATCGACCCGGAAAGTGTTCAGACTGATGTCGCTGTTCGGCCCGGCAAAGGTGTAAAACTCGTTTTTATTGGAATTGCCGTGGAAGTAAGCAACGATATTCTTGTGATTCTTGAGCCAGTTGACAAGGGCAGTCTGCTCGGGTGCGCTTGAACCGCTAGTAGAAGTTGCTGTAGCATAACCACTGTTCTCGCCATAGACCAGGTTCTCGAACTTGTCGGTTGAGTTGATTGTGTGGTTGCCGTTCGGGTTCATCAGATGCTTGGTTTCGATGTCCGGCTGGTCATGTGTGAAAAGGACCACCGGTGTGGTGGAACTGACGCCGCTCAAATCACTGTCCATCCAGGTGCGGGCGGCGCTGTCCGGCCACATGCCGAGGAACACGAAGTGGACGCCATTGATGTCTTTCGAGTAGTAGACCTTGTTGGCGGCATAGCTGGCGGCTGCGTCAGCGGCCGAAGTGCCGATGAAGCCGGTATTGGTCAGGCTTCCGCCCAACATCACGTTGTAGATGTTCACATACGAGGTGGCGTCGAAGAGCGGGCTCATTGCCTTGTAGAAGCCGACGGCGTTGGTGACGTCGTGGTTGCCCGGCGCCAGGTAGAGTGGCGCCTTGACGCCGTTGGCGCCTTTCACGTTCAGGCCAAGGATGTAGTCGGTGTTGAACTGGGCCCACGATGCAGCAGCCGACTGAATGCCGGTTTCCATCCGGTTGGCGATGTCGCCGGTGTTGGCTACGAAATCGATCGAATTGACCGCAGTGGCGCAAGAGTTGACGCCGCCGTCGCACGGTGTGGTTATTGTCGGCAGGGCATTGATGGTGGCGACCAGAGCCTTGTTGACCGGCTGGGCATCCTTGGCGCCGTTTGCAATGGCCGTTGTTCTGCTGATGCCATAGTGTGAATCAGAGGTGTAGACGAACTGGGTCGGGGCCGCCGTGCTCACGAAGATCGGGTTGCTGTAGAACCAGAGGTCTTCCCAGGCCATATCTGCGCTGTTGGTACCCGGGGTGTTCTTGAGCGGGTTGCCGACAGCATCGGTGCCGTAGACAACGCTGGTACCGGACATTTTCTTCACGTCATAGCCGAGGTTGGAGCCACGGATGCGGAAGAACATGTCGTTCTGGACGTTCGGCACTTCATAGCTTATGACGGTGTAGCCCTGCGCGTCGGTGGTCCATTTCGGGTTTGCACTGTTCTGGTCGTTGTCAAACGTTGCCACTACGCTGGCAACGGTAGTGTCGGTGGTGTTGAACGCCGCATTCGGTTTGGTCGGGTCGTTGCCTATCAGTTTGCTCGGCTTGGTTGCAGCGTTCACTTTGCCCTGGATCAGCTGAACGTGGTGCACCGAAGGAGCGGGACAGACAAAGTTAGCAGAGGCGTTCACGCCGGCCTGGCAGTTGTTGGTAGCCGGGGCCTTGAAGCGGATCTGGACGGTGACTTTGTTCCCCTTCTTGACGTAGAGAGTCTCACCCATAGTGGCGGATTTGTTGCCGAAGGGTGTTTTGAAGATTACTTTGTAGTCGAGGTCGCTGATCATATCGCCGTGCACCGAGTAGGCGTTGCCGGAACGCATGCCGGTCAGGACTTCATCCTGGGTGTAGTTGCCGTCATTGTTGAGGTCTTTTACCTTGATGTAGGTCTTCAGGTATTCGCCCGGCCAGAAGTCGGCACCGCTGTCACTGTGGAAATCGGAGCTGGCAAAGTTGAAAAACTTGCGACCGTCGGCCAGCATATTGTCCCAGAGGCCGCCAACTTCGG
>JBAYZR010000282.1:0-5024 GCA_041672425.1 Pedobacter sp.
CCTGAAGCCGGGATGTAAAACGGTATATTTGTTTTTTCCGGCTCCCTGACACTAATTTAGATTATCTGAAATTGTCTTGCTAAAAAAGGAGGTCGGTATGACTGCTTCGATATGTAGATCATTCAGGGCATTACTGGGCTGCGGGTGTGTTGTCGTTGCCGTTTTGCTGATGACTTCAGCAAATGCTATGGCCCAGGACGTCAGCAGTTTAGTCACGGTGAAAAAGTCTGAACGTTCAGTGACCGACCTCAAGACAAAACTCGTTACGACTACAGCAAGTATAACCATAAAAAACATATCCGGCTCTGTCATAGGCAGCCCGCTGAATGCAGTTTTTGACATCTCTTCGGCCAGCGTGCAGGTGCTGGATGCGGTGGCTCCCGGCGTTAGCAACGCGTATGGCAAGTATTATGTCGATTTATCGACGAAAGTGAATTCTGACAATCTACAGCCTGCGTCCTCGGTGACATTCAGCGTCAGGTTGGTCTGCCCCAGCTCCATCAGATATACGTACAATGTAGTAACTTACGGAACCCTTACTAAGGCAACACCGACAATAAGCTGGCCGACTCCGGCCGGGATCACCTACGGAACAGCACTCAGCGCTAATCAGCTGAACGCGACCGCCAATCCAAGCGGCGGCACGTTTGCCTATAACCCGTCATTGGGAACGGTACTTGCTGCCGGCAACGGTCAGACTCTGTCGGTAACCTTTACACCGACCGATCTTGTTAACTACACTACGGCCACGGCCAGCGTAAAGATCAACGTCTCCCCGGCCAACCTCATTGTCACGGCGGCCGCGAAAGCCAAGACCTACGGCCAGACAGACCCGCCCCTCACCTACACCACCGGGGACTTTGCCAACGGCGACACCAGCGCCATCCTCACCGGCAGCCTCACCAGGGTAGCGGGCGAGACCGTGGGAAGCTACGTCATCCAGCAGGGGAGCGTAAGCGCCGGTTCTAACTATACTATCGCATATGCCGGGGCGAACCTGACCATCAGCAAGGCAGCCCCGATCATTGTCTGGGCAACTCCAGCCGCAATCGATTTCGGGACGGCCCTGTCCGTCACCCAGCTCAATGCGACCGCATCCGTGCCGGGAAACTTCCTTTACACCCCTGCCGTTGGAGAGGTGCTTTCCGCAGGCCTGCATACCCTGAATGTCGTCTTCACTCCGAACGATGCTGCGAATTACACCACTGCTACCTATGCGGTGAGCCTTACGATCAATGGTTCTTCCGGAGTGAACCAAACGCCCAAAGCCAACGCCGGGCCTGATCAGACGGTGACCTTGTCGGGCGCACAGACATCTTTTGATGTCACCCTGGATGGGACCCAATCGGTTGACCCGGACGGCAGCGTGGCGACCTACGCCTGGACCGGCATTCCGAGCCCCAACCCAAGTAACGCGGCCAGCCCGAAGGTAACGCTCTATCCCGGGACCTACAAATACACTTTGGTTGTAACCGATGATAAGGGGGCGCAGAGCTCGCCTTCTGTCGTAACCATAACGGTCAAGCAAACACTCAGTCCGCCGGTGCTTACGGTATCTCCCGGCTACAGCTACAGCGTGGACCAGGGGAATACCGTTTCGTTCAATGCCTCAGCGTCCCAGATTGACGGTAATGTGGTCAGTATCTCGGCAATACCGTTTGTCAAGAACGCCACTTTCTCCTCCACGCCCGGTGTACAGGCTGCCGGAACGTTCAACTTTTCTCCCGACTCGACACAATCCGGGATCCAGATGGTGACCTTCACCGCCCGCAACCAGCTTGGTTTAACCGATACGAAGTCGGTCCGGATCGTGATCAATAAGGTAAACCATGCTCCGGTTATCTCCATTCCCCCGTCAGCGACAGTCGAAGTGGGTAAACAGATTTCGGTAAGGGCCATCGCAAGCGACCCCGACAGCGACATTCTGGCTCTCACCGCTTCAGGGCTGCCGTCAAACGCTTTGTTTGTGCCTTCCATGGGGACCATATCCTTCGCCCCTGACACCACGCAGGCAGGGGTGCACAATGTAACCGTCACCGCCAGCGACGGAAAGCTCTCAGCCTCGGCTACGGTTGCCATCACGGTAAATCTTCCCCAGACAGGCGGTGCGGACGGAGTCAGCCAGTTGATCCTGCAAGTTGATCCTGTGGCAAACCTGAGCCTGCAACCCACACAAAGGATCACCGGTTCAGTCAATGTACCCAACCAGCTTGTGATACCGACCATACAGTCATCGCTGATCGTCGGGTTGAGTCCTGCGACAGGGGCGCAGGGAAGCCAGACGCTTGCGGTTACACTGACCGGACAGACTTCAGGAAGCTTTCCAACGCATTTTGAGAATGGTGTCAGCCAGGCGAATTTCGGGGCCGGCATCACAGTGAATTCCTTTGTCGTCACCAGTGCCACCAGCGCGACGGCAACGATCAGCATCGATTCTGGAGCGTCCCTGGGGTCGAGGGCCGTCACTGTCGTAACGGGGAATGAGTCAGCCGTGTCTCTCCTCGGTTTCAACGTCCTTAAAGGAATTAACTCCATAACGGGACGGCTGCTCGACGCCGACACCAAGCAGGGGATCTCCGGCGCCAATGTGACTATTGCCGGGACCTTGATCTTGGCGTCAACCGGCATCGACGGCAGCTTCACCCTGTTTGACGCTCCTGCCGGACTGGGTAACTTTACGCTAAACGCAGCGGATCATGAACTGATCACGCTCCCTGTCAATGCCCCGGTCGGGACAACGGTCAACCTTGGAGACATCACCACCCGCTCCACGGTCTTCAATCCGTCAGCAGCTCCCTCGGCAACTCTTGGCAGCGTTTTCGGCAGAGGGGGCGCCGAGTTCTCCACTGCGGGGAGGTCGAAAGAGGATATCAAGAAGGTAGTCATCGACGCCATCCTGATGACCGGCGGCAAGAGCGCCGGTGTGCTGGACGACTTCGGCAACCAGCTCAATCCCAACATCACCGGCAATGGGGTGGTCAGTCTTAAGGCAAGCGGTGTTGATCTTGTCGCTGACCGAATGATCAGTGGAGAGACCATGACAGTAGGGGATTTCCTCTACGGCTTCCCACTGGGGTTCGGCTGGAAGACCCAACCGACGCTGCTGCGCTCGCTATCGGCGCTACAGAAGGTGATCGACGAGGCGTGGGCAAATCCCAACGATCCCCTCTCGGCTCTCACCATCACCATCTTCAACCGCGGCAAGAGCACCCTCTTCGATGCTCCGCGCATTAGTCCTGAGACCCCTCTCAACGCTATCCAGGCCTACCTGTTCTCCTCCACACTGTTTGCCTGGGCAACGAACGACATCTACTACATGGACGGATCTGACACGCCTTCCGCGCCGTTGCTGATCGGTGCCAACGAGACGAAAAGAACCCTGCTCGCCTACTACTACGAGGGGAACGTGGTGACCGATGCCGGTCCCCCCGTGCTGGTCGCCGACAACGGCCCTATCGCCGCTGCCACCGCCGACCGCACTAATGTCGTTCTCGACCCTGCTACGCACACCAAGGAGGTTATGGTGACCCTGAACGGTTCAGGAACCACCACCTTCGACGGCGCCACCATCAAGCTCTATCAGTGGCGGCCGTCCTCATCCAGCGATCCGACCCCGTCAGACGGCAATAGCCCGACCGCACAAGTAAAATTCACATCGGGTGCACACCACACCTACACCCTGACCGTGACCGACACCAACAACCGGCAAAGCGCCGCCACCGTCACCATCAACATTTCGGGAGACTGCTCCTTTACCACGGGCGCCGATCAGGGCACCTACCCATGGTGCTCGACCTTCGATAACTTCCTCGCTGGCCAGGTGCTGACCAAGGGAGACATCGTCCAGAGCAAGGTCGCAAGCTTCCTCCAAACCGTCCAGCCGACCCAGAACGGCTCCCCCGAAATCGAGAAAGCCTGCACCGTCAACCTGGCCGCCTTTGCCACCTCGCTGGGGCTTCCCGATCCAAAGGAAGCACTCTCCTTTAAAGCAGAATACCTCCAGTTTTCCGAAAGTGCCAAGCAGTTGAACCTTATGAACAGCTTTGTTAAAGGAGCGGGTAACCTTATTCAAGGTCAGATCGATGCCGTAGTGGGAGCGGTAGCGGACAAAATGTTCGGCTACCTCATCAACAAATTCACAGAACAGATCATCCTCGACTCGCGTCCCCAGCCTCCATTCATAAATTCGGTCACGGTGGTGCAGCCGGGGGAAACCACCGCCGCAGGGACCACCGCCGTTTCCCGGCAGGTGCAGCTCAGCTTCAAGCCGAGTACTGACGAGGATAGGGATTTTAAGAAGGCCATAGATAGTTCACTGAACGGGATTCGAAAATACTCCTATCTCATCTTTCGTCAGAATCTCGTAAGCGGTGAGGCACAACAGGTTGCCATTGTCACCGGCCAGCAGCTCAGATCAGGGGTACAGGTGTATGTAAACCCGTCGAACTACGTCTGGAACGACGACTCGGCGCCGGTGGGGACCAACACCTATTTTGTGAAAACCCGGGTGATCCGGACCGATACCGTTCCCAACAGCATTGACACAACCGATCAGAAACTGTTGATGGATTACATGCTCGCGGTCATTCCCGGTGGCGGGACGCTGAACAGCGCTTTCACCGCGATCGATATCGCCGACACGATCATGCGGGGACTGTTCCTACAGGACAGCGCCATGTCAGCCGCCGCCCATGTCTATGTCGGCGATCCCTCCCAAAACCTCCATCCGTCGCTCGACCTTGCGGTGGACAAGTTTCGCGGCAACGCCTACCTCAGCATTCCGGAAATGACCGCCATCTTCAAGGTACTCCCCTCCGGCCTCATCGAGAAGTTCGTCGATCCCGGCTTCAAGACTCCGTACCAGGCGGGGCTTGCGATTGATTCGAACGGGGTGCTGTACACCGACAACAAGGCCTCCGACGACAGCTACGGTGGACGGATCTTCAGCTTTCAGCCGGACACCACAGCTCGTCAGTTGGCAGGATCTAGCAACTACTATAGCCAGATGCTCATGTACGCCAAGC
>JBAYZR010000283.1:0-5003 GCA_041672425.1 Pedobacter sp.
CAGAGAGGTAGTCGTTTCCTTTGCCGCCTGCAAGAACATCATTGCCCTGGCCACCATAGAGATTGTCCTGGCCGGAACCTGCACTCAGCGCGTCATCTCCATCACCGCCATCCAGATAATCATCGTTGTCGCGGGCGTCTATCTTGTCATCTCCATAATTTCCATGGATGCTGTCATTTGCAACGCTACCCCGGAGAAAATCATCCGAATAAGAGCCATTCTGACAACCAATAATACCATCATCAGCCATGTCCAGGATTTGGTACAAAGTCATCTCTCTGCCATCGGCAAAAACAAAGCGACGTATGGAAAGATCAGTCAAGCCCAATGACCCGCCATATCCTCCACCATATTCATATCCTCCACCGTAGCCATCACCATAACCGCTAGAAACCGCAGTTCCTTCAATCAGCATCCCCTCATCGTTACCGATGCCTATGGCAAGTTGAACAGCTCCCCCCACGGTCCCGCCGTATCCGCCGTATCCGCCGTATCCGCCGCCATAACCGCTCACGCTTCCATCGTTGATCTGTATGCTCAGACTCTCGGGTGTAATCCCTTCTCCAAACACAATTGTATCGCCCTTGATAGAGGCCGAAGTGAGGTAGGTTTGCACTGAATCAAAACCATCGCCGCGATTGAAGACAATGGTATTGGTTCCCGCTGAAATAGTCAGTTGGTCGTTGTTTGCTCCACCAGCGAGTTGATTGATGCCCCCTTGCACCTCAAGCGTGTCTACTCCGTCACCACCAAAGAGATGATTGTTGCCTTGATCATCATACAGATAATCATCGTCTTTACCGCCAAACAGTTGGTCGTCGCCGCCAAGGCCATACAGGTGATCATTACCGCCACAGCCGTCAAGCGCATCGTTTCCGGAAGTGCCGATGAGCCAGTCGTCAGAGTCGCTCGGGGCCAGAAGATGCGATTGAATGATGTTTTTGTCCCAAGAGGCGCCGTCGGTATCAAAAACAATTCGTTCTATGTGGTGCTGATCGTCACCAAGCCAGTTTCTGACGACAAGACGATCATCCGTGCCGCTGATTTCCATGGCCAGATCGTTTCCTATAACCTTGAAAATCACTTCAGAGGGGAGTGCATCCTTTATCCGAATGGTATCGGCATTACCGGAGGTCGCATCATTTTCGATGATTGTATCCTGGCCGTAACCACGGCCGAAGATGTAGCTGTCGTTGCCTTCTCCACCATCGAGATAGTCATTTCCAGCTCCGCCGTTGAGGATGTCGTTCCCCTGTTCGCCGTTCAACATATCGTTTCCAACTCCACCCTCAAGCGTATCGTCTCCCTTACCACCGGCAATCCAATCATTTCCTCCCAAACCCGAAATAGTATCATTGGTATCATATCCGATAAGTACGTCGTCACCTTCAGTGCCCTGCAAGGCTTTTTGTTTGATACTCTCCACATCCCATTCAGTTCCGTCAGCGAACATGACGCGTTCCACTTGGAATTTTTCGTCAATAAACCAGCCGTTGATTGTTAAGCTGTCATCAGTACTTGTTATTGATAGTGTCAAATTATCGCCTGTCCGTTTTGCGGTGATATCATTGGGAGAAAGTGAACTCCCCATGTAAACGGTGTCGTAATTGTTGGCCGTCTCATCTTCATCGAGGATCGTATCCTGACCGGATCCTTTTCTGAATATGTATGTGTCGTTGCCGGCCCCTCCATAGAGAAAGTCATTGCCTTCACCGCCATCGATAATGTCGGCTCCGGGGCCGGCATAGACGCAATCGTTACCGTCGCCGCCCGCAAGGGTTGCATCACCGGAATTGTTCTGAATCGTATCGCTTTCGGAAGAGCCGTAAATAACATCGTTACCGTCTCCTCCGGAGATCCAATGGGAATTCCCCTGTGCGTATCTAATCGCTTCGGTCCGGTTCGAGCCGGTTGAGAAATTGGTTACAGGTAATCCACCTGAGTCAAAAGCCCAGCTGAGTTCCGGATCCATAGCGACGAATGTTTCCCTGAAGTTCAAATAAGCCAGGGTATTGGTGGAATTGCTTACCCGGAAGGTCCGCGCGAAATCGGAAAGAAGCTCTTTGCCGGTCTCGGCATTAATTGCAAGTGCCGTCTTGATCGTTGCCGCGACACGGGAAAGGTCCGCGACCCACTTATGGTGGGCATCATCCCAAACCGATTCGATTTGACCATACAGATCCTTAAGATGGGTTTGCATCATCAACAAGGCGTAAGACGTCTCAAAAAACCTGTTGTAGACTCGATCCAGATAAACCACGGCAGTATCATTCGGATTAGAGCCGTTCACTCCCGTAAAAGGTTCCCCCATGAGAGCTTCGATCACGGCGAGTTTTCTTCCGTCGAAGAACGAACCGCGTGAATTTGCTGAAATTGCGTCATTTCCCGTCCAGGCGGAAAGAATCTGCCCCATGAGTTGATTGCGCGTTGCAACATCTTGCGCATTCACAAAATCCGCGACAAGCCCCTTAAGTCGGCCACTTTCGTCTTTCGCCATGGCTGAGCGTAAATCAAAGGCTTTCCCGGAGCCATTCAGCGTGGGGAGCGAGGTGATTTCAACCGGGATATCTATGGTATTTTTGTTAATAGTGAGTTTTGTGTCTGTTGCGAGTGCATAATCGGCGACCGTGTGTTCCGAACCGTCTTGAAGCACGAAGGTTCCGCTTCTCACAACAGTGTTGCCGTTGTCGTCGGTGGTATTGACAAGCTGCGAATCGAGTTTGATCTCCTTGATACCGAGGCTGTACAGGTCATGCAACTCTTCCATAGAACTGACCGCATCGCCATTTACATCCCGCCACACACGCAGGCCGCTGAATATCGGGTCATTGGCATCAATGACGCCATCTTTATTTGCGTCAAACTCCTTGAGCGCCTCAAACCCGTTTGCTGCCTTCTTCCCGGTTTTAAGTATTGTGTTGTCGCCAAACAGCTCATTTCCGTTCGTAATAGCACCGTCACCATTTCTGTCGAGAACTAATAACCCGTCGTCCTGACTCACCCATCCCGTGCTTTCAGCCAGGCCGTTGCCATCATGGTCAAAAAATGTAGCGGAGTTGGATCTTATGCTCTCAATACCATCTCCATCAAGATCTAGAATAAGTGGATCCCTTCGAGGCGGTGGGAGAGCTTTTCCGGCTTTTTTGTAATCATTATCGTTAGGATCGGTAAGATGCCGACGATAGTGTGTGCCGGTAAAAGCATCAACCCAGGTAATATCGTCGGGGTTGATGGGAAATGGAAATCCGCCGTCGGCGATGAAGTATCCATAACCGCCACCGCCACCCCACCCGTTGCCGCCGAAACCTCCGTCATTGCCGCCATTAGAGCCGCCGCTCGAACCACCAATGAAAAAACCGCCCGTACTGCCAGTACCACCAGAAGCTACAGCCCCGCCGGTATTGTCGACAGTGACGTACAGCCCGCCGTCACGCCAAGTGTAGACCAGGTTGTCAAAGTTGATATCTGTGTTGACCACTATTATCTGATTGTGTTCATTTCCGTTAAAATCATCGTAAATTACGTCATTGCCATTCTTCAGGTCCAGATAGTAGGTGTCATTGCCGAGGCCGCCGGATAGAATATTGGAACCCTCGTCACCCTGTAATAAGTCGTCGCCTTCTCCGCCAAACAATGTATCGTCACCCTTGTCTCCCAACAGGGTGTCATTGCCGGCGCCGCCATCAAGGTAGTCGTTACCGGAATCACCCTGAAGTTCATCGTTACCAGAGCCGCCAAAAACAGTGTCGTCACCACCACCACCAAGGAGGACGTTCTTGCCAAGTCCTCCATCAATGTAATCATCGCCTGCATCGCCCTGGATATGGTCGTCACCCGCGCCACCATAAATTTCATCGTCACCGTAACCACCGAGGATGGTATTCTTGCCTGATTCCACCGCTATGTAATCGTTACCGGAATCACCCTGAATCCAGTTATCGCCGACGCCACCGTATATTTCGTCGTTGCCGTCACCGCCAAAGAGAGTATTGTTACCATTCTTCCCATCCAGATAATCATTTCCACTCCCGCCTTCAATCCAATCATCTCCGTCGCCGCCCATCAAGGTATCGTTGCCGTCTCCTCCAATAAGAGTGTTATTGCCCGCCTCCCCGTCAAGATAGTCATCTCCGGCATTTCCTTCCAGATAATCGTCACCGTCGCCGCCCATTATCTGGTCTTTGCCTGCATCGCCATACAGGCTGTCCGCACCCGCCCCGCCATCCAGATAATCGTCACCATCACCACCTTGCAGTTCATCGATGCCGTCACCACCAATTATTTGGTCGTTGCCGGCTTTGCCAAACAGCAAGTCAGCCCCTGCCTCGCCATCCAGATAGTCGTCGCCGTCACCGCCTTGTAATTCATCGATTCCATCACCACCAAAGAGCTCATCGTTGCCGCCATTGCCGTAAATTTTGTCATTGCCGACGCCACCGTCAATGTAGTCATTACCGTGCAGACTGTTAGTCACCCAGTCGCCATCGCCGATAAGGATGTCGTCTCCTGCGCCGCTGGTTATGAAGTCGTTCCCTGCTTCGCCATAAACGATGTCATTTCCGTCGCCGCCGTCAACATTATCATCGCCGCCACCGGCATAAACAAAGTCGTTTCCGGTACCGGCATATATGTTGTCAGCGCCTCCCAGTGTCGCTTCAACAAGGGTGGCTTTATCGAAATTGACACCAAGAGCGGCGCTTGGGTTGGTCTGTATAGTTACGCTCCAATCCAGTAGGGCAGTGCTGACATGACGGTCGCCATCAATAACGTCGTCTCCGCCGCCGCCAACCAGCAAATCAGCCCCTTCGCCGCCAAACAAGGCATCATTGCGGTCGGAGCCATAAACAAAGTCATTTCCGCCGCCTGCGGATACCAGATCGCCCTTGGCATTGATGCTGACTGCTGTTTCACCTGCGTTGACAAGTGTGGTCATGTCCCCATAAGTTTCGCCGAAAAGCTGGTTGTTTCCGCTATTGTCCAGAACGACGTCGTTGCCGGTTCCG
>JBAYZR010000284.1:0-5000 GCA_041672425.1 Pedobacter sp.
GCCGCTGGCGCCTCCGGTCTGGGCCGCCTTAAACCTTCCGCCTGTGACGCCGCCTGCCATCTCCAGCAGTTCGCGCAGGGTGGTACCCAGTGGCGCCTCCAGTACACCGACTATAGCAATGTCGCCGGAGATTGAAAAAACCTTGGCGCCGCAATTACCCGGAGTGCCGATGGAGCTGAACCAGGCTGCTCCATTGAGAATGATCGGGGCAATACTGCCGAAGGTTTCCACATTGTTGATAAGGGTGGAACAACCCCAAAGCCCGCGCTGGGCAGGGAAAGGGGGGCGGATGAGTGGTTGGCCGCGTCGCCCCATGATGGATGCCATCAGTGCCGTTTCCTCGCCGCAGACAAAGGCGCCTGCCCCGGTGCGTACCTGGATATGGAAGGAAAAATCACTTCCAAGTAGATGCCGTCCCAGAAGCCCGGCCTTTTCCGCCTCGCTGATGGCACGTCGCAATCTGCGCGCCGCCAGAGGGTATTCACTACGCACGTAGACAAACCCCCGCTCCGCACCGGTGGCATAACCGGCAATGGCCATACCTTCCAGGAGCCGGTGGGGGTCGGATTCCATCAGGGTCCGGTCCATAAAGGCGCCCGGATCTCCCTCGTCACCGTTAGCCACCACGAATTTTCGCTTGCTGTTGGCTATCCTGACCAGATCCCATTTGGTTCCGGTTGAGTAGCCTGCTCCGCCCCGCCCGCGTAGCCCGCTGGCTGAGATCTCGCTGCAAACATCCTCCGGTTTCATCTCCCCCGTGACTCGTGACAGAGCTGCATACCCGCCAGTTGCCAGGGCACTGTCCAGGCTCTCCGGGTCACAACTGCCGCAGTTGGCCAGTACGATTCTGTGTTGCCGAGCGATAAACGGAAGATCCGCCGGCAGCCTTCCGATCTCTGTCCTGCTGCCATTCAGGTGCGCCTGAACTGCCAGCAGGGCGGTGCTTGGCGTCATTCCTTCATAGTACGTCGGCGCTTCATTGTCCTGTTCTATCCGGATCAAGGGACCGCGGCTACAGGGTCCCATGCAGCCGCTCCCTATAACGTGTACCGACAGATCTCCACAAGCGCTTTGCAACGCACAAAGGACAGCTTTGGCTCCGGTGGCAATGCAGGGCGAGCCCATGGAGACTGATACCTTCAGACCGGCAATTGTCAGCTTATTCTGTAAAAACTGTGTTCTGTCGCGTAACTCATCACGGTTCATGGTGTATTTTTGGTTTCCAAGGCAAGGAATATTTTATCGATAATCCCCGAAGATGAATCACCACTGATGATATGCCCGTCGAGGACAACCAGTGGCGCCAGGCCGCAGACCCCCAAACAGCGTACGGTGTCTAGTGATATGCTGCCGTCCGCAGCGGTTTCACCGCTGGGAATGCCGAAATGTTTCTCCAGTTTCCGTAGCAGACCAGTGCCGCCCCGGAGGTGGCACGATGTGCCGGTACATACTGTGCAATGGTGTTCTCCTTGAGGCTCAAGTCGAAACGCATGGTAGAAACTGGCCACACCGTACACCAGACTGGGAGGCAACTGTAACTGTCCGGCAAGTTGAGCAAGGAGTTCTCCGGTGAGATGTCCATGTTGTTCCTGCGCTGCATGAAGGGCCTCGATAAGCGCATCGGAGCGGAACAGTTGATGTTCGAGCTCATTGTCCAAAGGGTGAGTGCTCATATGGCTCTCCTCGGCGCGTGTCTGACATTCAGCAAGCATTTGTAATACATTGGCTAACGCACTATAACTGTTTATGATGGTTGGTTGAGATCAAGTATCATGGCATTTTCGTCGCAATCCGGAAACTTGACGCATTTTATGCAGTCGCCCCAGACCTTATGAGGCAGTTCGGACTTGTCCACCAGCCGGAAGCCGTGTTTTACAAAGAAATCAGGCTTATAGGTCAGGCAGAATATGCGTTTCAGTCCGACCGCACGCGCCTCGGCAACGCAGGCCTGCACCAGTTGGCTGCCGATCCCCTTGCGAGCGACATCTTCGACTACCGCCACGGAGCGTACCTCAGCCAGGTCTTCCCAGACAATATGCAGAGCAGCCGTCCCCATAAGCTTTCCCTCTTCTTCGCAGACATAAAAATCGCGCAAAGCTTCGTACAGTTCGGATAGGGAGCGGGAAAGCATGTCTCCCCGATTGGCATAGCTTGTCAGCAGTTTCTGGATATCCTTGACGTCTTTTATCTGTGCCTTGCGGATCATTGCATTCTCCTTTTCTATCGTATGCCGACCTTCACCAAAACAGGCTTCAGTACCCTGACAAGCTCCCCAGGAGTCATCCCGATCAGATAACCTCGCTTTCCACCATTTACATGGATTTTTTTGAGTTCAGCTATTGTTTCCTCCATATAGACCGGCATCTGCCTTCGCGTCCCAAAGGGTGAGGTGCCGCCGATCTGATAACCGGTGTGCTTTTGCGCCGTTTCCGGTGAGCAGGGGGAAATCTGCTTTACGTTTATCTGGCGCGCCAATTCTTTGGTGGAGACCTGCAAGTTGCCGTGCATCAATATGACAAGCGGTCTTTTGGCCTCGTCTTCCATAATAAGCGTCTTGATGACACTATGTTCGTCAACTTCCAACTCGCGGGCCGAGACGGCTGTACCCCCCTTTTCCTCGTAGGTATAGGGGTGGTCACTGAAGACGACATTTTCCGATCTCAGCAGGCGAATGGCCGGGGTTATGGGCATTTTCCCCTTTGACATATCAACAAATCCTCGGTAGCTGCTCGCCAGCCAGCATCTCCACTGCCCGCATACCGCCGATGGAGGTCTCAATGCGTACCCTGCCGGCTGTACCCTCTTCCACCTGGCCGATAATGGCTGCGTAGGCGCCGCGTGGATGCTTCCTCATGACAGCCAGTACCTGTTCCGCCGACTTCGGCGCTACAAATGCCAGCAGTTTGCCCTCGTTGGCCACATAGAGGGGATCAAGTCCCAGGATCGCGCAGACACCTTTCACTGCGGAATTGACGGGGATGGCCACTTCGTTGAGGGTGATGGTTACGCCCGATTGTTGGGCAATCTCCTTGATGGTGGTGGCTACGCCCCCGCGGGTCGGGTCACGCAACACATGCAGGTTATGTCCCGCTGCGCCGATGATCTCCTCTACCAGACCGTTGAGCGCTGCCGAATCACTACGGATATCGGTACTGACCTTGAGTCCTTCACGAGCAGCCATGACGGCAATACCGTGGTCACCCATGGCGCCGTTGATGATGATCATGTCTCCTGATTGGGCGTTGGCTCCGTGGATCGGGATGTCATGTTTGATAACGCCTATGCCGGAGGTTGTGATGAAGATTTTGTCGGCCTTGCCACGGGGCACAACCTTTGTGTCGCCGGTGACGATGCGAACGTCGGCCTGATCGGCTGCACGGCGCATGTCATACAGGATGGTTCCCAACGCAGCCTTGCTGAAGCCCTCCTCGATAATCAGCCCGACGCTGAGATAGAGCGGCTGTGCTCCCATCATAGCCAGGTCATTAACCGTGCCGTGCACTGCCAGACTGCCAATGGTACCTCCGGGGAAAAAAATCGGGTCTACCACGTAGGAGTCGGTGGTGTAGGCCAGCCGCCCCGCAGGGGGCTCAAGGACGGCGGCGTCGTTCTGTCCGGCAGGGGTAATTCCGCTCAGGGCGGGGATAATCAGCTCGTCCAGCAGTTGGTGTGAAAGTCTTCCGCCGCTGCCGTGGCCGAGGAGAATAAGGTCATTGTTCACGTTTTGTTGTTTCCATCAGCGCTGTTATCCGGCAAGGAGTTCATTCACTCTCGCGATTACCTGGAATGCGTCGGCGATATAGAGCACATCGGCTTTACCCTGGGCCCAGCCGCAGTTCGCATCCATGTTGATTGCCCGCCGCTCGTTGATGAAACGCCATCCAACGGCGTGCGGCTCCTCGCCATGACAGCAGGTTGCCAAGCCTTTGGGGTGGCGGGGGGTGGAGCCGGTCTGGCCGATCTGGTTCAGGTGGCTCATGAATGGAAGTACCGCCTCACCTTCCACCGACTGGTCCACCAGGGATTTGCTGCTGCCTAGCGATGCATTGCAGTTTTTCAGGAATCCGAGGATAAGCCCTTCGGCTTCCTTGAGATGGAGCTGCCCGTCGGCCTGTTTCTTGGTCCAACCAGCGCCCGCAACGAAAAGAATAGCAGCATCCGGACGGATGGTCTGGGTGTTTGCGGAAGGGGCCTGAACACCGATGACTTGAGTGCGTATTAAATTATCACCAAGCTGAACCGGTACGTTTATTGTGGTCGCTGTGCCGGGTTCACCCTGCCAGGCGGGGAATACACCGCCGTCGATCAGCAAGAACCAGGGCCGCTGCGTCCTGGTCAGGGTTGCCACCATCCGCTGGCGGTAATACCATCGCTGGAGTTTGAGCTTCCCGTCAATAACGTCCAGACCGCTGATATGGGTTTCGATGCGCCCATGCAAGCGCTGGACGACCCCTGGAAGGGAACGGGAAAACCTGGATGTAGTAGGCGCTACGACGAGGGTAGCCCCGGTATGGCGCGCCAAGGCCTCGACAGCGGTGACATCGGTTGCATAACGGGAGTCTGCAAACTCCTGCCCGGTCACGGACAGGAAGCTGGATGCGCCGCATGTCGCAATGCTATCTGCGGCTGGTTTGATATCCTGACCTATTAGTCCGACTAAAAGGGTTGATCCGGGTAGCTTCTTTGAAAGATCGACAGCAGCGCTCAGAGCCTCGCGAGCCACGTTCGGCAGGGTACCGTCGGATTGGGTATGAGCAATGAACAGTATTATTTCCATAGATTCCTCCATAAATTAATATTCATTTCGTTTAGGCACTCGGCAAAGAATAAACATTCTATCTTACATTTCAACGTTATATGGAACATTTATTCTTTGCCGAGTGCCTTACTGCTTGATCCAATCTACAATTTCGCGGGCTATCTCGTCAGTGGAAAGGTTCTTGACGATCCTGGTCTCTCGCCGCTGACTCGGAAGTTCGACACTGCTGTAAGTTACTCCT
>JBAYZR010000285.1:0-4998 GCA_041672425.1 Pedobacter sp.
AGCTTTGCGGCAATAAGCATATCCGGTTTTTGGACGTTGAGGACACAGATCGCGTACGCGCCACGTAGCGCGGCCAGAGCCGTCCGCATCGCTTTCACGTAGTCGGGCTCGTTCTTGAGCTCCTCCTCGATCAGGTGTGCGATAACCTCGGTGTCAGTCTCACTCTTGAAGATATGGCCAGACTGCTTGAGCTGTTCCTTGAGCTGCAGGTAATTCTCGATGATCCCATTGTGCACCACTATCACCGGCCCGGCCTTGTGAGGATGGGCATTGATCTCTGAAGGTCGGCCATGGGTGGCCCAGCGCGTATGACCAATACCGATGGAGCCGATCAGGGGCTGCTCCCGCAGCAGGTTCTCCAGATTGACCAGCTTGCCTTCGCTACGCCGGATACCGAAGGTTCCCAAAGAAAGCGTGGCGATTCCGGCCGAGTCATAGCCGCGATACTCCAGCTTTTTTAATCCCTCCAGTATTACGGGTGTAGCCTGCTGCCCACCAATATACCCCACAATTCCACACATATGGTATTCCTCCTGATTAGATTGAGATATCGTATTTCATGGTTTTTACTTACACATCGTTCAGGTTCGGGACCTGGACAACCAACAGAAACAGACCGAGTCTCGTCAGCATCTCTGAAAACTTCTGGTAATCAACCGGTTTGGTGACGTAACAACTGCACCCCAAATTGTAACATTTGCGGATCTCCCTGGGATCATCGGTAGTGGTTAACATGATCACCGGCATATTTTTCAACTCCGGGTGACTCTTTATCTGTTTCAGCACCTCGACACCATCAACCTTGGGCATACGGATATCCAGAAGCAGCATGTACGCTCGACCATGTTCACGGCGGGGCAGATCATCCTGTGGCGTTGTGCCAAAGAAAAAATCCAGCGCTTCCTGGCCGTCGCTAAAACGGATAATCCGGTTACAAAGCCCCGATTCCTGTAGATTGTCGCAGATTAATTCAGCGTGGCCATCATCATCCTCTGCAATGAGGATTGTGACCTCTTTATTCAATCCATTTTCCATCTAATTGCCTCCTGTGTACATTCATGACGCTATTTGTAACATAATCACTTCACATCATGCTGTTTGAGAAACACCACATAGAAGCGACTCCCCTGACCGGGCTCGGACTCCACCCAGATGGAACCACCCAGACGGTCAATAATGCGTCGCACCAAGGTCAGCCCCAGTCCATCCCCCTCGCTATCACCAGGGTTCAGGCGCTGAAAAATCTCCCAGATTTTGTCCTGGTGGTCGTGAGGGATACCTATGCCATTATCCTCCACGCAGTAGCGAACCCCTTCGGCAAACTCCTCTCTGAAGACCCGGACAAGCAGTGGGCGCTCCGGCGAACGGTATTTGATGGCGTTATCCAACAGATTGCTGAACACTTGGATTACCTGTTCCCTATCAGCAAAACAGGCGCCCAACGGCCCCAGCTCAATCCGGGCCCCGGAGGCTTCAATCTGATAGGTCATTGAGTCAACTATTTTCGCCATAATATCCTGCATATCAAGGTTATCGAAACATAGCGCTGCCCGACCCAACCGGGAAAGCCGTACCAGGGCACTCAACAGGCTATCAATCTTTTCTATGCTGCCTGTGATAAATCCGAGTGATTTTGGGATATTCCCTCTGAGGATAGGTTCCAGAAGCATACGCGTGGCCACGTCCAGGTCAAGCCCGGATAGGATTCTGTCCAGTTCTGCACAGTTTTTGACCAGTTTGCGGCTGAAACCCTGCACATTCACCAGCGGCGAACGAAGGTCATGAGAAGCAACATAGACGATACCCTCCAACTCCTTGTTCTTCTGCTTCAACTCCAGCATCAGGTGGTTACGTTCGGCCTCGGCCTGCTTGCGCTCGGTGATATCGACAATAGTTCCTACCCCGCCCCCTATATTACCATGTGTATCGTCATAGGTAGCGTTGTAGAAGACAACCGCATGATTAAGCCCATCGGCGTAGCACATTTGGGCCTCATAGACCTGAACACCGCGGCGCTCAAAAAGTTCCTGATCGGACTTAAGATACATATCCGCCATATGGATCGGGAATATGTCGTGAACCGATTTGCCGACTATTTTGTCATACGAGACCCCTAAGCACTCCTCGAAAGCCCGATTGCAGCCCTGGTAATGGCCTGAGCTATCCTTATAAAAGACCGGATTGGGTATTGCGTTGATCAGCGTTTGCAAAAAATGTACCTGATTCACCAGCTCATCCGTGAGATGATCTCGCTGACGCTCAATCAGCTTGCGCTCGGCAATCTCCTTCTGCAACTCCTTATTGGCCCCGACAAGTTCCTTTGTCCGCTCAACCACACGCAATTCAAGGGTCTCGTTGGCATATGTGATCTCCTGGAATTTTTGGCTGAGGGCAGTAGTCATGACCCTGAAGTTACCGATGAGTTGATCTATCTCGGTTACCATACTCTCCGGCCAGATGTTGATCTTCTCACGCAGCAATCGCTGTGGCAGATCGGTGGTAACCTGGGACAATCTACGCAAGGGGGCGGCCAAACGGCGTGATGTAGTGAGAGAGGTAGCCAAGGCAAGCATATTCAGGCAAAGCGCAACCAGCAGCGACTTGATATGCTCCTTGAACAACTGCTGCTGATACGGCGCAAAAGGGGTTTCCACCACAACGTTCCAGGAAGTTGCATCCAGCATGGGGGCAGAAAGGATGTAGTTGTAGTTCGATCTCTGGGCTCGTTGCCAGAACGGCATTGGAGAATTGGGGCTGGGTAAACAGCGGTAGATATTGTTTGAGGTGACTCTGCTCATGGAGCCGTTTTTACAGGTGTTAAAGAAATCAAGTGGAGAAAGCGCACTATTAGTGCTGGTGATGACCTTGCCTGTGCCGTCTACAAGGGTTATCTGTTGGTACTGCCTTACCCGCGCATTGAGGAGGAGGTTCTTCAAAACATCTACCCTGATTCCGGGAGCGGCATACCCTTGAAGAATACCACGAGAGGTGAACGGAACAGCAATTGCCACACCCTGCTTTTGCAGCTTCAGTTTGATTTCATACAGCGCAATCCGGGAAGTATCCTCAAGGTTGTCATACATTTCGTTAAGATATCGCTGTTCGGTATCCTTACCATTCAGGATCAAAATAACAATAACCGGAATGACGACAATTGCCATCAGCAGATTAAAGATAAGCTGCTGGATGGGAATAGACCGATTGATTTCCGGCTCACCAGCGGTAGCCAGCAGAAGACTGGCGATCAGGGCATTGCAGATTCCGATTACCCAGTACACCAGCATGGCGGCGACGGTACCTGAAAACGATACATGCATAATGTACTGGAAGAAGCACCAGATGAGCGGCGCCCCCAGAAACGGCCAATACAAGGTGTCGTACAGGAGGATATTGCGAGTTCGGCCTTTTGCCAGCAGCCAACCGATAAATAGCGGTTCTCCGCAAAGCCAGATCATGGCATATGGATGACCGAACAGGGTAATGGTCCAGGACGAGGCCACCACCCCGGCCAGAAGTCCCCAGCGAATCCCGAACAGACGCACTACCAGCAACACCGGTATGCTGCCGAAGAGATAATCGAATCCTGTGAAGAGGCGCAAGGCAAAATAGTTGCCGACAAAACCGGCAATAATCAAAACGATCAGCAACGCTACGGAGTTACCGTTGTATGCCAAACGCTGCCGCTGTTTATTCATGCCTGTCTCCAGGGAGCATAACAACCACTTCGATGCGCTCACATTCGAGCAGGATCAGCATTTTCTCATCGCAGGACTCCGGAACATGTCACCATTTAAGGTATGTGTTTTCACGGTATCATGACACAATGGCGCTGAGGGGCTTAAAACGAAGCCTTTCTATAGCATGTTTTACGATGTATGATAAGGCGATTCCATGGCTCGCATAAAATAAATACTCTGTGGGCTTGAAGGCAAAACGTTTTGCAGTTATCATCCCGGCATAATTAATTTAAATGCAGAGGAAAAAATACGTTCATGACGATACGATGGTATCCCGGACATATGGGAAAGGCCCAGGAGCAGATTTCCGAATCGATTCGTAAGATCGATGTAATTATTGAAGTCCTGGACGCCCGCCTTCCCTCTTCCAGTTCCAATCACCAACTGGAGGAAATGCGCCGCAACAAACCCTGCATCAAGATACTGAACAAAAACGATCTTGCCGATCCCGCCGTCACCAAGGCCTGGGTCCGCAATTTTGAAACTGAGTCCAAGGTTCGCGCCCTGCCTATGTCGGCGAAGCAGCACTCTGATGTAAAACAGTTGATAAAACTTTGCCGGCTTCTGGCGCCTAATCGCGGCAGGCCGGGCTTTCCAGTGCGCGTCATGGTGTTTGGCATCCCAAATGTCGGCAAGTCGACCCTGATCAATACCCTGGCAGGAAAACAGATGGCCAAGGTCGGCGACAAACCTGCTATCACCACCTGCGCTCAACAGATCGACCTGCGCAACGGCATTATCCTCTCGGATACACCAGGGTTGCTCTGGCCCGACATGAGCGACCAGGTAGCAGCTTATCGACTGGCAACCAGCGGCGCCATCGGAGCCAGCGCTCTTGACTACACCAGCGTAGGGCTCTTTGCAGCCGAGCACATGATGCAGCGCTATCCGGATCTGCTCAAGCTCCGTTACAAGTTCACAGAGCTGCCCGACAGCGCCACCGCTCTTATCGAAGAAATTGGCCGCTGCCTCGGCTGCCTGATTTCCGGTGGAGTAGTTGATCACCACCGGGCCGCCGAAGCGTTTCTACGAGAGCTTCGTGCAGGAAAAATCGGTCGGATCAGCTTTGAAGAACCGGGGGAGAATCTGGTGGTTCCCCCTACCCTCACATGAATTCATCGTAAAACCGGAATAGCTTTTCTGCCATTCATCATCTTAGGAGCTGTAAAAAAATAACATGGCCATCTTGCATCTCATCTTCAGGCCATCTTTGACCGAACTTCAATCACCAAATCCTCAACGTAGCTCTGCTACGTCAGCG
>JBAYZR010000286.1:0-4987 GCA_041672425.1 Pedobacter sp.
ACACCATCACTTTGACACCTGATGAAAGCGGCACGAAGGCAAGCGCCCTGACGTGGGAGAAAACACCGGTAAGCGGTACTATGGTAACTCATCCTGGTGTGTACTGTTGTATCCACTAAGAAAAAACTGACTGATCGCCGCTAATATGCTGATATTAAATGCTAATGCAGGCAATCTTCACTGAGTTTAAAAGGGAACATCCGTTAGAAGGGTGCGCTGACGTACCTGCTTCCCCACACGTTCCGAGGCTACCAGCCGGAAGGTGGAATAGGGCTCTCCAGTAGTAGCGTTTCTGGTTTTAGTCTGTCGGATAAACATCGTGCCAGAGTATCATCCCGGCGGGAGTTGGTCAAGGAGGTCATGCCATTTTATGGCACTACTTTTGGGACTTCAAAGAACTGCTAGTTGATATTATTGAGTATTTTTCTTGTAAGCACACGTAAAAAGAAATTGGGTAAAACAAAGCACTGTTATGTCAAATGTGGGTTAACAGCGCGCAATAAGCTGACACAGAATATTTTCAGAGATGGCACCCTATCGTAATATTGCCTGTGGTAGAAGTGAACAAGGATTACTGAGAAGCGCTGATGAAGCCAAAATAAATATAGTACCGATAAAGCCAAAATCCGGGTAACCGGATTACGGAAAGCTGCGGGTCCATCTTGGATAGCCGGGTTGCCTCTTTTGCAAAAGATGGCGCTCGGCTATTTTTATTCCGCATTAACATGGACATCAATTGAAAGGAGGGTATAGCGGTTTGATTGAAACAACATGTCTTTGTTTGAGTGAAGCAACTTCATCAACCATTAAAAGGAGAATTGCATGCAAATAATTACCAGAAAAATAGTCCTTTCTGCCTGTGTTTTGACCTTGATTGCCAGTACCGCGTTTGCGGCGCCCTGGAAGTTCGGCGTCATGTCCGACACCCAGTGGCCAAACTCACCGGACGGTAAAAACCCGAACGTGGCGGTTAACGTTATCAGGCATCTCAACCAGGAGTTCATCAACAAGGGTGTCAAGTTCGTTGTCCAGGTAGGCGACTTGACCGATGGCGGATCCAACTCGCAGTTGGATACTCGGGCTACCTTTACCCAGGATCTCTACAACGCTGGCATAGGATTCTACCCCCTACGCGGCAACCACGAGTCGTCCAAGGCAGGCGCGCTGGAATTTCAGAGGATTTTCCCCCAGACTCAGACAGGCGTAAACAACCAGACTCCGACAGACGCAATGGTTACATCAACCATCTATGGCGCTCAGCCAAACTCCAATAGTACCTTTTCCGTCGGCAGCAACTTTATGAGCGAACCCGGCTATGAAGGACTCACCTATTCCTTTGACTATGATAATGCCCGTTTCGTTCTGATAGACCAATTCACTAAACCTTCCGGTACGTCTCATTCAAACCTTGACCAGAATGACATAAACTGGATCGGTGGCCGGTTCTCCTCCAAACCCACCAACACCCATGCATTTTCGTTTGCCCACAAGGGGTTGATCACTGAGAACCACAATGACAACCTTTTCAACAGTACCAATCCTGATTCTTCTTCTTCCACTACCTGGCCCTTGACGAATTCCTTCATGTCGTATCTGGCCAACAGCGGGGTCCGCTATCACCTTGGTGGTCACGACCACATACATAACCGCGCTATCATCACCAGCCCGGACGGGGCTTCAAAAGTTCAAAACATTATTACCTCATCCAACAGCTACAAGTTCTACATTCCACCCACCAATGTCACTTCTCAAACCTGGCGTACCCGAGAACTACAGATTGCCCAGGAACTCCTCACAGTTGGCTACTACATTTTCACGGTTGACGGACCAAAAGTTACCGTCGATCATTATGCTTCTCCTAATGGCTGCAACGGTGACTGCAACGAAACCTACGATGTTATTCCCTATGACTTCACCAAGCATGAAAGCTTCGGTTACAGCCTTAACGGTAAAGAAATAGTTGTACCGCATGGTGGCAGCTACGCCTTGACCGATGATACCACCAAGGCCGTTGCCAACGGTGAGACCGGCTACCTTGGAACAACGGCAGCCATCCTTAATGGCGCTAATAGCAGCACCGGCAAAGATTACAGCAATCGTCCACTGGCCAAGACCGTTGATACAGGCTGGTCACCTGCAGCAAGCGGACATGCCAGCGACATTCTCACTCTGTGGGGGTTGACCGACAGTCTGGCAACAGATTTCTCGGATCTCGGCAATTCAAACATGCACTACAAATATGTTGTTCCCAACACCAACCGTACCGATACATATGCCCTCTCCATGACCTACAACGATGCCAGGTTCAAGGGAGGAGTGTTCGGCCTTTCAGCAAGAGATGAAAACGGGAACTGGATAAATGCGATCATCGGTAACGACAGCAGCAGCGTAGCAATGTTTGTTAATGGCCCTTACAACTCCAGCTATCCGCTGGGCACGTATGGAGTTGATCCTGCCACCAAAACAGCCTGGGCTGTGGTCAACCACAGCAGCGACTTTGCTGTTGCGCCACTTGCCACCAACGACGTGACGAGCCAGATCAACGCCACTACCAGCACATTTGTTTACAATCGCGCCACCAGGCTTTACACCGGCAAACTGACCATCACCAACACCGGGTCGGCAATAAACACCCCGGTTGCCGTGGCTCTGAACGGCCTCACCAGTGGCGTGACTCTGAACAATGCTCTTGGTCAGTACAACAGCGCGCCTTACGCTGCAATCACCAACAGCGGCCTGGCTTCAGGCGCTTCCATCACAATTCCGTTATCATTCAGCAATCCAAATAATGCCAAAATAAACTTTACCCCTGTGACATTCCAGGAATAGGAGACCTTCGATGAACTTTAATACTATCAAACTTCTCGTAGCTGCCTTTATCATGTTTGCCGCCAGTTCGGCATTCGCTGTGCCTTACAACATAAACGTCGATACTTCGAGCCTTAACGGCGCCAACGGTTTTATCTATCTCCAATATGGTGGAATCAATGCGGTAGATTCTACTGCCACGGTCTACAACTATTCCGGTGGATCACTTGCAGCTGCGTCTTCCGCCAATGTTGTTGATGGTAGCGCAGTCAGCGGACAGCTGCCCAGTAGCGTCGTATTTGCAAACACCAACGGAGTAAACGATTACAACCATGCCATTCTCTTTGGCAGTTCGCTCGACTTCAACCTGTTGCTTTCATCCAATACTTTCGGTGCGCCTGTCGGCGGAGGCAGCACCTTTTCACTGGGACTGTTTGCTGACGAAAGTGGTTTAATACCTTTAGTTACGGCAACTGGTACAGTATTTACAGCCGATCTTGCAAATGACGGTAATATTTCTTTTAACTACTCTGACAATGTTACCGTTGCCCCTGTTCCTGAACCGGGTACTATCGTACTACTCGGTGTCGGTATGTTCGGACTTTGCATTTTCGGCAAGCGACGTTTGAATACCATGGCAGGATAGTTCTACTTTGTCACATTATCATCTTATTTTGTCGCAGACGCAAAAAGAGCGGCATCGCTGCCGCTCTTTTTGTTTGTACAATTATGTAAGTCTGTTTATTTACGAACAGCCTTGCCAGCGACTTGCATGCGTATAATTGCGCGCTCCAGAGCTGCTTCATAAACCATAAACTGCTTGTCTTCCGGTGTCAGTTTCTTTAGAGCTTCCTCAGCGCGACCCAAGGCTGCCCTGGCACGCTCAACGTCGATCTCTTCTGCGGTTTCTGCGGTTTCAACCAGAACAATAATCTTATCGTCCTTGATCTCGAAGTAGCCCCAGTTAAGAGCCATATGCTCCGCTGCTCCGTTGCTCTTGTATACCAGTTCACCAATCCTTAGTGACGTCAGAAATGGAGCATGACCCGGCAGAACACCGAACTCACCGAGTTTGCCGGTTGCGGTGACTTCATCAATTTCGATGTCAACCACCTTGCTGTATGGAGTGACAATTTCAAGCTTCATCTTTTCAGCCATATATTCGATCCTTGTAGGGGGGCAATCCCATGTGGTTGCCCTCCATGCGTTGTTGCCCTGTTTTGGGCGGCCGGGGTCGCCCCTACATCGTCTATTTATACTGCTGCCAGCTTGGCAGCCTTCTCAATAGCCTCTTCAATCGAACCAACCATGTAGAAGGCCTGCTCAGGCAGACTGTCGTGCTTGCCTGCAACTATTTCCTGGAAACCCTTGATGGTATCCTTCAACTCGACGTATTTGCCGGGAGAACCGGTGAAAGCCTCGGCAACAAAGAAAGGCTGAGACAGGAAGCGCTGGATCTTACGGGCGCGGGCCACGACCAGTTTGTCCTCTTCTGAAAGTTCGTCCATACCTAGAATGGCGATGATGTCCTGAAGATCCTTGTATTTCTGAAGAACGAACTGCACGGAACGTGCAATCGCGTAGTGCTCTTCACCTATAACCTGCGGATCGAGGATGCGCGAGGTGGAGTCCAACGGGTCAACGGCCGGATAGATTCCGAGCTCGGCAATCTGGCGTGAAAGAACGGTGGTTGCGTCCAGATGGGCGAAAGCGGTTGCCGGGGCCGGGTCGGTCAAGTCGTCGGCAGGTACATAAATAGCCTGTACCGATGTTATCGAACCCTTCATTGTTGAGGTAATGCGCTCCTGTAATTCACCCATCTCTGTGGCCAGCGTAGGCTGGTAACCGACGGCGGAAGGGATACGGCCGAGAAGAGCCGATACCTCGGAACCTGCCTGGGTAAAGCGGAAGATGTTATCGATGAACAGGAGGACATCCAGTCCTTCCTCTTCACGGAAATATTCAGCGATGGAGAGAGCAGTTAAGGCAACACGGGCGCGGGCGCCAGGAGGCTCGTTCATCTGGCCGTACACCAGGGCGGTTTTTTCCAGAACGCCGGTTTCCTTCATTTCCATCCAGAGGTCGTTACCTTCACGTGTTCGCTCGCCAACACCGGCAAAGACCGAGAAACCTCCATGCTGCCGGGCAATGTTATTAATCAGTTCCATGATCAAAACGG
>JBAYZR010000287.1:0-4981 GCA_041672425.1 Pedobacter sp.
AAAGGTTGAAGTGCCGCGACCGATTTCATCCATTACGATCAGGCTTTGGGGGGTGGCGTTGCGCAGGATGGAGGCAGCCTCCATCATCTCCAGCATAAAGGTGGACTGGCCCCGCGCCAGATTATCGCCGGCGCCCACACGGGTAAAGATCCGGTCGGCGATGCCGATGCGGGCGCTGGCAGCCGGGACAAAACTGCCGACCTGGGCCATGAGGGTGATAAGGGCGACCTGGCGCATGTATGTGGATTTACCGGCCATATTGGGCCCGGTTATCATCAGGATCTGATTATCGCTTCCATCCAGACGGGTGTCGTTGGGTACAAAACGTTCGCCCAGTTTCATCCCCTCAATGACCGGATGACGTCCCTCGCTGATCTCGATAACGTCCGAATCATCCACCGTTGGTTTGCAGTAGTTCCGTTCGTCTGCAACTATTGCCAGGGATATCAATACATCCAGCGTTGCCAGGCCGTCAGCGGTGCGTGCGATGCGTTCGGCCTGTGCCGACACACGTTCGCGTATCTCCTGAAACAAATTGTATTCGAGATTACAGATGCGTTCTTCGGCGCCCAGTACCTTTTCTTCGTAGTTTTTCAGCTCTTCAGTGATGAAACGTTCGGCATTGGCCAGTGTCTGACGGCGGATGTAATCGTGCGGTACAGCTGCCAGGTTGCTTTTCGTGATCTCGATTGAGTAGCCGAAGACCCGGTTGTAGCGAATTTTAAGGGATGAGACGCCGGTACGCGCCCGCTCCCGGGCCTCAAGGCGAGCAATGAAGCCCTTGCCTTCGCTGCTGATGGAGCGGAGTTCGTCCAGCTCCGCGTTGTAGCCGTCAACAATGATCCCCCCTTCCCGCAGGGAAAAGGGGGGATTCTCAACAATTCCCTGTTCTGTCAGTGAGCGGATATCGTCCAGCGGATCGATTGTGGTTGCTAATGTCCGAAGCAGGGTCGTCTGAAGTACCGAGAGCCTTTCAAGCAGGGGGTGGATATGCTGGAGCGAGTCGTGCAGGGCCCGCAGGTCGCGCCCTCCGGCGCTGGCCATGCCGATGCGGCCATTGAGGCGCTCAAGGTCGGCTATTTCCCTGAGCCGGGCTACCAGTTCATCGCGCTGTCCAGGCTCTTCCAGTAACTCTCCCACTGCATCCAGACGCTGCCGGATCGGCTCCAATCCCACCAGGGGATAGTTGAGCCACTGCTTCAGGCGCCGGGCGCCCATGGCAGTGTAGGTTCTATCCAGGCAGCCCAGCAGTGAACCAGCTTTACGCCCCTCGGCCATTGTGGCGGTGATTTCCAGGTTGCGGCGGGTGGCCGGGTCCAGGGTAAGGTGTTCGGAACGCTGGTAGACGCGAATATCGCGGATGTGAGGGATGGCGATCTTGCGATTCTCTTGCAGGTAATACAGGGCGGCTCCGGCAGCCATCAGGCCGTGCGGCATGCCATCCAGTCCCAGTGTCTCGGCGGATGCCGCTCCGAATTGTCCGCACAGCAGTGAGGTGGCATAGTCGCGCTCAAAGACCCAGGATGGCGCACGGGAAACGATCCGTTCCCCCAGGAATGACCGCAGATCGCTTGGTAGCGTATCTATCTCCAGTCCGTCGATCAGCAGGATTTCACGTGGGTTGACGCAGACCGCTTCTGCGGCTGCTGAGGCGGCGCCGGTCAATTCGGTCACCCGGAATTCCCCTGTGGAGAGGTCCAGCCAGGCGCAGCCCCATTGCTCACCCGCTCCCTGGCAGAGGGTCAGCAGGTAGTTGTTTTCGTCCGGCGATAGGCTCTCGGCCTCGATCAGCAGGCCTGGAGTGATGACCCTGACCACCTCGCGCCTCACGATCCCCTTGGCCTGTTTAGGGTCTTCTACCTGTTCGCAGATGGCCACCTTGTGACCGAGCTCGATCAGTTTGGCGATATAGGGTGTGACAGAGTGGTATGGAACGCCGCAGAAAGGAATTTCATCGCTACTTCCCTTGTTGCGGGCGGTCAGGGCAATGTCGAGGATACGCGAGGCGGTCAGGGCATCGTCCAGAAACATCTCGTAGAAGTCACCCATGCGGAAAAACAGGATCGCATCGGGGTATCCGGATTTGATCTCCAGATACTGTCGCATCATGGGGGTTTGGTCTGCCATTACTTCTTATGGCATTCTGCACATTTTGTGGGACCTTCATTGAATGCTTCATGACAATCGGTACAATATTTATGTGCCCATTCTTTTCCGAATCCAGGAATTTTGCCGTAAGGCTTGGTTTCATGGCACACGGAACAATCACCTACTTTCGTTGTTTGATGGCCAAGATGATTGAAAACTATTCCAGTTTTCATTGTTATTAGGTCATTGGCAAAAGTATTTGTTGCAACAAGAACCAATAATACAAATATCTTCTTCATAGTTTCTCCCTGGATTGATTGATTATTTTTGGAACTGTAACAGAAAAAGTGATTTTTTGTAAAGGGTTACAATCTCTTGAGTTTCAGGTGATAGATGGCCGCCATGGACCGGGCGAAGGAACTGGCGAAGAAAACGTCGTTCCTGGCGGGCAAGGACTGGATTGGGTTGTCCCAGGTGAGCCGCAACATGCAGCATGCCGATGCGCAGTGGCCGAACCGCCGCTGACAGGCAGGGATTGAGCATTAGAAGCGAGGCATCATTGGCGGTGCATGGGCCGCTTACCTTATGTCCCAAATAAAGGATAAAGTTATCAGGGGACTGTTTAGCGGTTTCCATCCGTCGGATTCGCTCAACTTCCCGGGAGACATCCTCAAGAGCGCCGTCATGGGCAAAAAGCAGTGGTTCCAGGCCGGACTGACAGATCAGTTCCATAAAGCCCTCAATTCGGTAGGTGTGGACAATGGGATGCAGCAGCGCATCGGCCAGGCCGGAGTCGAAGGTCGTTTCATGGGATGATTCGATGAATTGACATAGACGCGAGCCTGGTCTTGAACGCTCAATGATGCGTTTGGCAGCAGCCAGATCGCTTATCCCCAACAGACGGAAGGCGCGGCGGACAGACTCCTCTTCGCGGCGGGCATAACGGCTGTATAGCATTATTCGCAGGATACCCCCAGTGGTCAACCGGGATGCAAGCGCCTTAAGTCCAGCCAAGGGGTCATACAGATGGTGTAGTACGCCAAAGGCGTCGATCAGTCCGAATGTGCCTTCTGTTGACGATTCATCGAGCATGTCGCCGTGGCGGAAGGTGACATTGCGGTTGCCATGCAGCATACAGTGCATTTGCGCCCGTTTGATGTTGCGGGAAGAGAGGTCAAGGGCGGTTATGTCTGCATCAGAATTGGCCAGGGAAAATGGGTAGGGGGCAAAGCTGCCGCAACCGGCAATTAGAATGCGTTTTGCCGTCTGCGGCGGTAATTGGCCGTTGAATCTGGTCCAGAGTGCGGTCAGATTGAGGGCATAGGTGTCGTAACGCCGAATCGAGGCCAGCAGTGGATAGTGAGGATAGGGGTACAGCTCGTAGTGGTGACGAACCAGTTCAGACATGTCACACTGTAGCAGTTCCGGGGTGCTTTTGGCAAGTTCGGCGGGAGTACAAAACGGTTACATAATGCAGGCAAAAACAGTATTGTGAGGAGTGAATAAACTCTTTTTCATGGAGTCCCCTTTTTTGGATTTACCCACGCAATTTTCTGATAGTATCACAAAAAGCTGTATTCTGGCATCTCAAAAATCAGGAGAGTATATACATGGAACGGAAAGCAGTTGTCCTGTACAGCGGAGGGCTTGATTCCAGCACCTGCCTGGCAATAGCCAAATCTAAAGGGTTTGTGCCCTTTGCCCTCAGTTTTTCCTACGGTCAACGGCATAGCTGCGAACTGGATGTGGCCAAGGCCAATGCCGGACGATTGGGGGCTTCAGAACATCTTGTGGTGGATTTTGATCTGCGTCTGATGGGTGGCAGTGCATTAACAGCTGATATCGACGTTCCCAAGCAAGGAGTTGGGGGCGGTATCCCTGTTACCTACGTCCCGGCCCGCAATACGATCTTCCTTTCCTTTGCCCTGGGTTGGGCCGAGGCGCTGGGCGCCTTCGACATCTTCATTGGCGTCAATGCCCTGGACTACTCTGGCTACCCGGATTGCAGACCCGAATACATAGCGGCCTACGAACGGATGGCCAATCTGGCTACCAAGGCGGGTGTGGAGGGCACGGGACAATTCAGTATCCACACGCCTTTGATCAGTCTTACCAAAGCGGAAATCATAAAACAGGGTGTTGCGCTGGGGGTTAATTATGCATTGACTCATTCCTGTTATGATCCTACTCCTGAAGGGTTTTCCTGTGGAGAGTGTGATTCCTGCCGCTTGCGGCTAAAAGGATTTGCCGAGGCAGGGATGGTGGACCCGTTGCAGTACCAGATGTAAACTGCCATTGTTGTTGCCACCTGTTTTTCAAGAGAGAAAATTAAGGAAAATCACGGGCGCTCCCCATTTTTCATGCTGGGCCGCCGCTGTCGGCAAAGGTCGCCATGAGCACTAATAAAGCAGATAAACCGAGGGGCATGTGGACCATGTGGGATCTGGCCAGCCGGGTTGCCAGAGGCATCCTGAAGGACAACTGCGACGGGCGCGCGGCCGAGATAGCCTTTTTTTCCCTCTTTGCGTTGTTTCCTTGTCTTCTCTCCCTGACAACCCTGCTTGCCTACCTGCCGGTGCCGGACCTGTTTCAGGTGTTACTGAGAATTATGGGTCGTTTCATACCAGGCGACGTTCTTTTACTAGTGGAAAAAAATCTCCGCACTCTGGTAAGTGTACAGCAGGGAGGACTTCTCTCCTTCGGCGTACTGTTATCGCTTTGGACCGCATCAAATGCGTTGATCGCGGTCCAGACCGCCCTGAATCAAGCATATGATACAAAGGAACAACGCCCTTATTGGAAGGTGCGCATTTTTTCCGTACTTCTGGTCATCTGCTTCACCTGTTTCATTATCGTCTCACTACTTCTGCTCATTTTCGGCCCACGTATCGGC
>JBAYZR010000288.1:0-4972 GCA_041672425.1 Pedobacter sp.
CGTTTATCTGTCCTGTCGCAAGGTCACATTCAGCAGAAAATGTGGCCTTGAGGGTTTCGCAGGTATGATTGATCCCCTGCACGGTCACTACCACCTTCTTTGCGGAAAGCGGCACGGCAAAACCAAAATCCGTTCCTACCGCAAGTCCGGTACCGGAGACACCGTCGTTCTGGCTGTCATACAGCACCTGACCGGTTATACTGTCGGCACGGACACGGATTCTCTCGTTTGGATCGCCAGTAGATACACGCCAATACAATTTAAGTTTCATATAAGAAACACCATTTACACATTGGGTGCATGCTGGTTTGTAGAAACCGGCGTCGACTGAGTCGTCATATTGGCCGGATACAAGATTGTATTGCCCGGAGACACCGCTGACGGAGTCGCTGTCCTTGGCGTCATCGGTACCCTGGTTGGCTGGGCTTGCGGTGTAGCCGCCAGGGGTGGTGAATTGGACTTTGTAGCAGCCGGGCGTGAGGTTATTAAACTTGTAGGAGCCGTTGGCATCCGTTGTGGCTGTTCCGGCGGAAGTGCCGTCACATTTTAACAGATTTACGGTTACGCCACTGATGCCTGTTTCACCAGTATCCTGAACGCCGTTGGCGTTTTTGTCTTCCCAGACAAAGTTGCCGATGGAGGCATTTTTGTAATAGCCGAAGTCAACATCGGTGCGGTTGTCGCCGGAGTTGATGGTTACGGTGGCGCAGTTGGCGGTGGCAATGCCGTCCAGATCATATGTCTGGGTGTAGCCGGTCATTGGTGTTGCGCAAACCTTGTAGGATCCAGGAACGAGGTTGCTGAAACCGTAGATTCCGTCGCCTGCCGTGGTTGTTGTCAAGGTGCTGTTGTCAGGTTTGGTCAGTGTAACCATCCAGCCGGTCAAACCGGTTTCGCCCGAATCCTGAACGCCGTTGTTGTTCAAGTCCAGCCAGATACGGTCGCCAAGGGAAGCAAGTTTGATAAGGCCTGCGTCGATGGTGTTTTCATCCTGTCCGGGGAGTACCGCGAAGCAGGAAGTAGCGCCGGTAGTACTGTCGGCGTTGCTGTCGATAGCGGTATTTCCACCCTTGTATTGTCCGGTGAATACACTGCCGTTGGGTGCGATAAATTGTACGTTGTAATTGCCAGCCGGTACCGAGAATGAGTATTTACCGGTAGAGTCAGTGGTTGTGGTGGCTATGATTTTGTTGGAGCAGTCGAGAAGATTAACGGTCACGCCGGATAAGCCTGTTTCACCGGATTCCTGAACGCCGTTTCCGTTAAGGTCGTTCCAGACAAAGTCGCCGATGGTGGCGTTTTTGTAATAGCCGAAGTCAACATCGGTGCGGTTGTCGCCGGAGTTGATGGTTAAGGTTGTGCAGTTGGCGCTGGCAATTCCGTCCAGATCATAGGTCTGGGTGTAGCCGGTCATCGGTGTTGCGCAAACCTTGTAGGATCCCGGAACGAGGTTATTGAAACCGTAGATTCCGTCGCCTGCCGTGGTTGTTGTCAAAGTGGTGCTGTCAGGTTTGGTCAGTGTAACCGTCCAGCCGGTCAAACCGGTTTCGCCCGAGTCCTGAACGCCGTTGTTGTTCAAGTCCAGCCAGATACGGTCGCCAAGGGAAGCGGGGATGAGGTAACCGAAATCTACTGTATCGTTGTTGGTTGAGTTGTCCGGGAAAGAGACTGCTGTACCGATGGGCTGGTTGCTGTCATTACCAATGCCGTCGTTACCGTTGGAACTACCCGAAGGTGAAGTGGCCACGGCTCCAGCCGGAAGTGTGGCTGTATTTACGGTTACAGTGTAATCCCCCTGGCAAAGGCCGGTGAACTGATAGTAACCGCCACCGGTTGTTGTTGAAGAAAGGTTGGTGACGCTTTGACCATAGATGTTGGTTCCGGTTAGCAGTATCTGCACTCCGTCAATACCACTGCCGTTAACGTCATCCTGAAGACCGTTACCGTTTTTATCCATCCATACATAATTGCCAAGAGTTCCTTTGCAGTCAGGGATATAGCCGAAATCTACGGAAGCGTTTACCGTGCTATCGTCGGTCATGGTGACTTTGGTGCCATTTGGCTCATTACTGTCGGTTTCTTTGCCATCGCTGCCGTTGGCGCTTCGTGGGGTTGTGGGAATCCAACCAGTCGGTACGGTGGATGGATTTACGGTGACGGTATAATTATCTCCCTCGCAAACACCGTTGAAAATGTACTTGCCTCCGTCTTTGGTGGTTTCAGTCATGCTGACCAATTCACCATACGCATTCGTCCCGCCAAGATTAACTACCACTCCATCCATCCCGGGTTCATTTGCGTCTTGTATGCCGTTTTTGTTCAAATCTTCCCAGACATAATTTCCTATGGATCCTTTACAATCCGGAACATATCCGAAATCAACAGTAGGGTTGGCATCGCTGTCGTTTAACAAATTAACGAGTGTCCCTGCCGGGTTATTGCTGTCATTGTCAATATAGTCGTTACCTGTGGAGCTTGTCGACGTTGTCGGAGTAAAACCGGCTGGAACGCCGGATACAACCTTGACCGTGTAACTCCCCTGGCAAAGACCGTCAAACGAATATGCGCCGGTGCTGCCGGTTGCGGTTGTCATATCGACCAGTACGCCATAGGAACTGGTTCCGGTTAGAGATAGTGTGACACCGGAAAGGGGCGCTTCGCCGGAATCATATACTCCATTCTCGTTGGGGATATCTTTCCATACGAGGTTACCAACTGAACCGGTACATTTAGGTACATAACCAAAATCAACCGTCAGGTTGGAACTGGTATCGGTAGTGATTGTCACCGTTGTTCCGTTCGGTTCGTTGCTGTCAGTAGGTATATTGTCATCACCGTTTGAGCTTCCGTTTGTTTTTGCCGTAACACCTGTCGGCAAGGTCGCGGAATTTACGGAAACGGTGTATTTGCCGTTGCCTGCGCAAAGTTGGTTGAACTGATATTTGCCGTCGCTATCGGTAGTAGTTGTCAAATTGATAGTCTGGCCGTATGAATCAACGCCGGTAAGTTTGACTTCTACGTTGGGAATGCCAGGCTCGCCGACATCCTGTATGCCGTTCCCGTTAAGGTCCTTCCACACAAAATCTCCAACTGTACCGGTGCAGGTTGGGCAGGTTGTGGGGACAAATATTACCTGGTAAGGAAGATACTGATTGCATGTGTCTGTAGGGGTGCAGTTAGTAATTTGCCCTACGGATGCGATTTTGTTGCCTGCCTTGGGGATGAAGCCGTTGCCGTTGGCATTGGCGTCAATCACCATATTTTGAACCTCAATTTCGTCAACAAGCGGCGGGGTGGTGTCAGAGCAACCATATGGTCCGCCAATGTTTGGACCATATGGGAAATAATCCGGGGCAGGGCGGAGTGTACCGCAAGTATACAGTGAATTTGGAGCCTGTGTACAACCATGAACTAAATCCCAATAAGCCGCTTGAAGGTTGAGCCAGCTTGCAGTGGGGTAGGCATTCAGAAGATAGTTGATCTTGTCCCAAGGAATTGGGTAGGTGATGTTTTGCTTGTCAGTAACCTGTTTTACCGCAGTAGGAAGATTAGAATCAAGACTCGACCAGAAGTTGACAGTATAGGTTACATTTCCAAAGATGGGGTTGTCGAGAATGTTTCCAGTCAAATCGACACAGTATGCACCATAGGTGCCATTTGTGATGGCAGAGTCTGCTGGCATGTTTGACAACTGCGCCCAGAACAACCCTGATGGAGTTAGACCGGGCAGTGTGTTACATGCCTTATACTCGTTGTAATCTACTATCATCGTGCCCGTTCTTGGGCCGTTAGGGTATCCGCACGTTGAGGCGCAAGCAGGCTGCATGCTTGGCCCCAACAGCGTACACACAATTACAAAACAGAACAATACCGCAGCCAATCTTATTCGATGTGGTAATTCCATATTCATTTTCCTCCGTTAAGCGGCGAATAATATTAGATGTGACACCCAATCCTGTGAGCATCAATCTCTGGCATCCCTGCCGCTGAAACATAAAACGCTACATTAGATAAAAATCGGTAGCACATCCATGAAGCACTACCGATTCCAATACCATGATTGATAACAAGTCACTGATATATATCCCAAGAGGTTAATGTTATACACACCCGGGTCATCTACCCATAACTCACTGCATTTAACCTAGAAAAAGCAGTTCATTACCGCAAAGACGCAAAGTTCGCAAAGAATTCAGATGATTAACAAATACAATATTGTCACCTTTTAGGTTAGAACCATTTTCCAATCATCGTGCTGATTTTCTTAGCGTTCTTGGCGTCTTTGCGGTTCAACTGCCGTTTTTAGGTTTAACTACTTCTTGATTTTTTTGTACGCAATCAAACCGGCAGCCCCGATACCAAGCAGCACCAAAGTGCCTGGCTCAGGTATTGGTTGAGTAGGCCCGTCAGCAAAAGCGGAACCAGCTACGGAAACGATCAACGCGGTTACAGAGAGAACGGTCATTACGAGATTTTTCATATGTTTCTCCTTTCAGATTTGGTTTATCATGACCATAGCAATAAAAATGCCAATTAGTAACATGCTGAAAATATTAGTATTTATGACAATGTCACAAAAATTTAAGTAGATTGTAAATCATCTCGACACTAAATTTGTGCTATTTAAGAATGTAAATTGCAATATAAATCGTTAATTAAAAATGTTATGAATAAAATAAATGCTTTGATATTTTTGCAAAAAGTCAAAAAACAAGCATCTTTGTCCTTGTAACATACTGAATTTATTTGATCACAAAAACTAGAAAATGAGCATTTGCGAGTGCATCATGCTTTAATTGATAGTCCTAATTAAATTTATTATGCCTAAATTTATGTGTTAAGAAATACGACAAAGACAATCGGTTTTGACTAAGGAGCTGTAAAAAAATAACATGGCCATCTTGCATCTCATCTTCAGGCCATCTTTGACCGAACTTCAATCACCAAATCCTCAACGTAGCTCTGCTACGTC
>JBAYZR010000289.1:0-4960 GCA_041672425.1 Pedobacter sp.
TTGCTTCTCCATTATAACGGTGAACCAGAAAGTGGAGCCTTGGCCTTCGGTACTCTCCGCACCTATATTTCCCCCCATCAGTTCCGCCAGCCGTTTGCATATTGCCAGACCAAGTCCGGTGCCGCCATATCTACGCGTGGTGGAACTGTCGGCCTGGGTGAATGGGTCAAATATATATTCCAGTTTGTCTGCCGCTATGCCGATACCGCTATCACATACCAGAAAACGGAGGGTGACGGAGTTTTCATCTTCGGCGTCTTTCCGAACCTGAAGCGTCACGAAGCCTTTGGAGGTAAACTTGATGGCATTGGCTACAAGGTTGGTGATGATCTGGCGAAGTCGTAATGCGTCACCATTCAAGGCCGTTGGAACTTCAGTATCTATCGACGAGGCAAGTTTCAGACCTGTTTCGCGGGCATGAAGCGACATGAGGCTGATGGTATCTGCAATTACAGTTCGCAGGTCAAAGTCGGATAGCTCCAGTTCCAACTTGTCTGCCTCGATTTTGGAGAGATCAAGGATATCGTTAAGCAGGCGTACCAGTTCGATGCCGGAGCATTTGGCGCTTTCAGCGTATTCGTGCTGCTCCGGAGTCAGTTCGGACTGCTGTAGCAGTTCAATCATGCCGATGACTCCGTTCATCGGCGTGCGTATCTCGTGGCTCATGGTGGCCAGGAAACGGCTCTTTGCCGTGTTGGCTGCTTCTGCGGCGACTTTGGCCTGGCGTAGTTCCTTTTCCGCCAGCTCGTGTTCGGTTATATCGCGGAATGACCACACCCGCCCCATCGGCCCTTCATGGCGCATCGGGAAGGAATAGCGCTCGAATACCTTGCCGCATTTGAAATGAATTATGTCGTAACTACGTTCATCCGAACCGTAGAGGCGGCGCACCTCCTTCAGAAATTCATCCGGATCGGACAGTTGCTCCTGCACATGACCGAGCAGGGTGTTATCTTCGCACGTACCCAGTATGACCTGGGGAATATTCCACAACTCAACAAACCGCTGGTTGAAAAAAAGAATCTTCCCGTTTGCGTCAACAGCCAATATTCCGTCTGCCGTTGCATTGAGCGTTGCACTCAGGTTGGCTGTGCTTTCGCGTAGCGCATCCTCGACCTGTTTGCGCTCGGCGATCTCGACCTTTAATGCCGTATTGGTTGCGTCCAACTCGGCTGTCCGCTGACTCACCCGCATCTCCACTTCGGTATAGGCCAGCTTCAGCGCCTCCTGTGCCTGCCTGCGTTCCGTGGTGTCACGGATCGACTCGATGGCGCCTACCCGGGTTCCATTGATGTTAAAAAGTGGCGCCACCGTTGCCCAGACAAAAGCACCCTTACCACCATGCAGGCCAGGGCAGAATGTCTCTGCGGAAAGGGTATTATCTCCCCTTAAAACCTCCTGATATTTGGTCGCAATTTCTTCAATGTTCTCATCCAGAAGGTCAAGCAGGTTTTGCGTCTTTTTCCCGTAAAAGGGAATCGTGTAGGCATGATCGCCTTGCCCGAGCATCTCTTCCTTGCTGATCCCGGTCATCTTCTCCATGGCGCTGTTCCAGATAATTACCTTCTTGTCGTTGTCGATGACAAAGGTTGCGTCCGGGAAAAAATCAATGATGTCCAAGAGTTGTTGCCGTGATTCTCTCAGTCCATCTGCAATCTGTCTGGTCTTGATGAACTGTTCCGACAGCGAATCCGCCATCTCCCTGAAATTGTTGATCAGGTGATTTGCATCTTTAATGCCGCTTTCCGGCCACTCAATCCATGCGGAGTCCGTCGCAAGCCTGACCGGCAGCTCATGGGTCAGCATGCGGAGCTGTTCCAGTGTAACAACAATCTTGCGGCTGAATAGTTCAGCCAGCGCCAGCGCCCCGAGCAAAATCAGGAACAGCATGGTCAGTTTACCGGTATATTGGTCGTAGAGCTCTTTCTGGAAGGGGGCTACCGGTTGTTCCAGAATCACCTTCCATTCTGACAGGTTACCGATACCGGACTCAGATACATAGAATGATTTTTGCCAGCGTTCCGAGATGGGGGTATTGGCAGGGATAATCGGCACCCACTGGCTGACACCTTTGTCCAAATAATTGAGCTTTCCCTTGCTGCGTACCAAGGGCTTCATGATTGTCTGATCTGCACGGTTGCTCATAATGATTTTGCCGTTTTTGTCCAACAGTGTGTAGAACGAGGTCTGTAAGCCCACTAGCTTGTCGAGGTACCCTTGAATCTGTTCCAGACTCAGGATGCCGATGACATAGCCGGCGTACTCTCCACGGATTACCACCGGCGCAAGCATCGACACATGCGGCTTGGGAATACCGCACTTGTCAATTACCATTTCCGTGAGCATCGGTTTGAGCGTACGTTTGAGTATCTGGCTGTAAGGACGGTCTGCGAAGTTTATACCGAGCATTTTCTGCCCAAGTTCGTCAAACTGCGGGTAAGTGGCGATGTTTGTAGCTTCTCTGTCCCGAAGCCCGATACGCTTGAAGTTGTGATCCAACATCATTGCCTGCTGGAGATAGGATTGCATCTGCTGCGGGGATCTCGAAGCAGCCATCTTTGCCAGATTGACAATGGCTCTTTTTCTGTTCTCTACCCATATTTTCAGAAGTTGATCCACTAGTTGGCTGTCCTGCATCAGCGAGATGCGAATCTGGCGGTCGGTTTCGTTAAAATCGTTTCTACCTTCAACCACCAGCAGGATCATTGCCGGACAGAGTACGAAAAAGGCCAGCAGGTTGTAGACAATCTCACTGTATGACGTCAGCGATGAGCGCAAACTGAGCGCATAACAGGTAAAGATCAAACGTGCGACAAGGGTATTGGCAATACCGTTCATCGCCTGTGTGGTCATGACAATATAGGTATTACTGAAAGGAACATGCATGACTACGTGGTAGAAAAGGTAGACCAGCGGCATACCTATGATTAGCCAGAAGATCGTATCCGCCAGCACTATTTCCATCTTGCGGCGACCAATCAGCCAGCCGACAAACGCTACCTCGACGGTCATGATGATGATGGCGAAGGGGTGATTTAAGAGGAAATAGGTGTAGCCAGCGATGATGGCGGCCGCCAGAATGCCACGGCCAAGGCCGAAGAACAGCAAGATCAGCATGGCGAAGATGCTGCCGAAGAGATAATCTACATTGAAGAATATTTGTAAATTAAAATAATTACCGGCCAGACCGGCGGTAATCAGGGCGAGGAAGAGAGGGATGCTGTATTTGTTGGTTATGGCGGTGTTGCTGGATGGTGAGGTGGTCACTATTGTCTCCGGAATAGACGAAAAAACCTTACACAGAATTGACCGCTGAAACTATATCATCATTCTGGAGGATTACAAATAGGCAGTCTTACCCATCCGGGAAAAACCATAAAAAAACGCACACGGTTGCATCGCCTGTGAGAGATGCTAAAATCCATATAAATTCTTCCCTAAACACTGAATCAGAAGGAGTAATAATTGCTTGAATTCAAAGTGAATCACCAAGCCTGCACCAAATGCGGCGAGTGCGTTGCAGACTGCCCGGCGCGGATCATTGACATGACAGACGGCTTCCCGGCGATTGCCCCGGACAAGGAGTCAACCTGCTACAAGTGTCAGCACTGCCTGGCAATCTGCCCAGTCGGCGCGGTCTCTATCCTCGGGCTCAAGCCGGTGAACAGCCTGCCGTTGTTCGGCAACTTTCCCGATCCTGCCAGGATGGAAACCTTGATCAAGGGGCGGCGCTCGATACGGCGCTACAAGGAGGAAAACCTGGCGCCTGAACTGCTGCAGCGGCTGCTGGAGGTGGCCTGGCATGCCCCCACCGGGGTTAACTCCCGCCAGGTACGCTTTACGTTGGTGGATGACCGGAAAAAAGTGGTGAGGTTGCGCGACCAGGTTATGACCGGTCTCGGTCGATTGGTGCGGGATAATGCCCTGCCTGAAGGGATGGGGTTCTATGCCGACTTTGTCCGTCTGTGGGAGGAAAAGGGGGTTGATATTATCTTCCGCAATGCGCCGCACTTTCTGGTTGCCTCGGCGCCGCGGGATCTGCCGACACCGCTGCCCGACTGCCTGATTGCCCTGTCGTATTTCGAGCTGTTTGCCCAGACCAATGGCGTCGGCGCTGTCTGGGACGGCCTTGCAAAATGGGCCATAAATGACCTGCTGCCGGAAACCCTTCAGACGCTTGGTATTCCAGCCGACCACGTTGTCGGCTATGCCATGGTATTCGGCAAGCCGGCGGTACATTATGCCCGGACGGTGCAGCATGGTCCGGCGATTATTCACCGGGTGTAGAAAAGGGGGAGAGGAGAGCCGATTGCCTTTGAGGAGTATCTCAACGGAAGTTCATCAGATTAGGATATGCCCGCATCCCAGGCATATCCTCACCGGAGCAGACCGTTTCATGGAAACCGGTAACTGATGCCGTTCATGCCAATGGTGGCAGGATATTCATACAACTAATGCATGTCGGGCGGGTGGGGAGCGTGCTGAACCTGCCGACAGGTGCGGAGTTGGTGGCCCCCTCGGCAATCGCCATGAGCGGCAAGATCTGGACCGACAGCCAGGGTGAGCAGCCATACGATATGCCGCGCGAGATGACGACGGATGACATCCTGCGTAGTGTGGATGAATACGCCCAGGCAGCGCGTAATGCCGTCGCGACCGGTTTTGATGGTGTCGAGATCCATGGCGCCAACGGCTACCTGATCAACCAGTTCCTCGATCCCGGTTCGAATCGCAGGGGTGACCGGTATGGCGGGGATGCGGCCAGGCGCAATCGTTTTGCCCTTGATGTCGCAGCAGCGATGATTGCTGCAATCGGCGCCGAGCGGGTCGGCATCCGCCTCTCACCATCCTTATGAAACCTTGATCTCTATTTTGCGGGGTTTTGCTGCCTCTGCCTTTGGAATATTCAATGTAAGAATACCGTTGGCAAGTTCTGCTTTTGCTGCTACTTGATCCAAAC
>JBAYZR010000290.1:0-4955 GCA_041672425.1 Pedobacter sp.
GTAGCGTGCAGGCAGCTGTTGATGTATCATCTTGATATCAATGGTTAATTCATTTTTTTCAAGAGGAACTTCAGACTAAAACCAACTTCACCCTTTCCGAATAAACCTATACCCAACCCCGCGCACAGTCTGAAAATGGACCGGCTTGCCGGGGTCAGGCTCGAAGTACCTGCGGAGGCGGACAATGAAGTTGTCCAGTGTTCTGGTCTCGGTATCCGAGGTATAGCCCCACACCGTCTGGAGCAGCTCGCTTCGCGGGACAATATCGCCCTCTTTCTGAAAGAAGAGCACAAGGACGCGCACCTCCATCTCGGTCAGGTCGATCTCCCCCTGGGCGGTCCTGGCACGGTAGGAAAGCAGGAATACCTCGTTGTCGCCGAAACGGTAGGCCTCCTCCACCGGGTCGGGCCGGTACCAAGACGAACGCCGCAGCATACCTTTGACCCGCAACAGAAACTCCACCAGGTTGAAGGGCTTGGTCAAATAGTCGTCAGCGCCATGTTCCAGTCCCGCGACCCGGTCAGCGTCCTCGGAACGTGCGGTAAGCATGAGCACCGGTACTCGTGGATCCAGTTCACGCACGGCGCTACATACCTGAAAACCGTCCATGCCGGGCAGCATGACATCCAGGATGATCAGGTCAAAGTGTTCCACCTCCAGGGTGGCCAGCGCCTTTTCACCTGCTTCGAAATGGCTGATGCGGCAGCCTTCCAGTTCCAGGTTGAAACAGATGCCCCTTGCCAGATGGATCTCGTCTTCGACCAGCATTATGTGTGGTTTGTCTATATTCATATCGGTTCCATGTAATGGTATTTACGTCGTCGGCAGGGTAATGGTGAAGGTGCAGCCCTTTCCAAGTCCCTTGCTTTCAACGGCCACGGTTCCCCCGTAGCCACGGATGATGGTGTCGACAATATACAACCCCAAACCGGTTCCCCGCACCTTTTCTCCTGCCTGATGAACGCGATAGAACATGTCGAAGATCTTTTTTAATTCCTTGTTTTCCAAGCCTCTTCCCCGATCCTGGATCGATATGTGTATAAATTTACCTGCTATGGCGAGTCGTACGGTGATTTCGGGACTCTCCGTGGAATAGAGGATGGCATTTTCAAACAGGTTGCGTAGCACCATCCCCATCTCTTCGGGATCAACAACGGCCTTGATACCAGCTTCCACTTCCAGCGAGATCGTGCCACCCTGGGAAAGTTTGGCCCGTTCGCGCTCCACGCGCTCCTCCACGAGTGCTGAAATGTCGGTCAGACGCCTGTCGGCTGGTTTGCGCCGCTGCTCCAGGCGTGCGGCCATGAGCAGATTGTTTATCAGGTAGTGCAGCCGTTCCGTGTCGGCCAGCATTATGTCGACAAATGCATCAAGTCTTTCCTTAGGCAGCTGGCGCAGGCGGACGGTCTCAAGGTGGAGTTGGATCGAGGCCAGGGGCGACTTGAGCTCATGGGTTACCTGGGAAATGAAGCTGCGCTGCTGGGTGTAGAGATTGGATTGGCGGCTCCAGTAGACAAAGATGATGTACACTCCAACCAGGATAATTACCAGCATGATCAGTCCTTCGACCATTACCAGCCAGTTGAAGCCTTCGCCCAGAAGTTCGGGACGATATTTCTCCGCCAGGGAGCGAAACTCGCGGTGCTTGCCCACAAACCAGTAGATCCAGAAGACCACCAGGGTGATCCAGACCAGTTGGATGGCGATCAAGGCCATGACCGGGTGGAATATCCGTCGCAGGAGTCGCATTTTTATTTTATTGCCCGGAACAGTAATACGACATTGGTTTTTATTGTCGCAGCCATTGTTACCTTCCTTTTTGACCTGCCTGACCTACTTACAGAGGCAACCACATGGGGTTGCCCCTACGAATTCGCAAAAAACGCCGTCATTTTTTGAAACACCTCTCCTGAATCCCCCCTCACCAGCGCCGTATCCGGCAATGACCGCAAAAAAATCTTCCCGTAGCCCTTGGTAGTTACCCTCCGGTCGAGGATCAGTACTGCTCCGCGGTCATCGCGGCTGCGGATCAGGCGACCGAAACCCTGGCGGAACTTGATCACTGCCTGGGGAACCGAGAACTCCCGGAAGGGATCGCCACCCAGCGCCTGAATCTGCTCGGCCCGGGCCTGCTGCACCGGTTCGGTCGGCACCTGGAATGGGAGCCGGGCGATGATCACCAGCCGCAAGGCCTCACCCTTGACATCCACACCTTCCCAGAAGGAATCGGTGCCGAACAGCACGGCATCGTGCTCCTTGCGGAAGCGGGCCAGCAAGGCGTGGCGCCCTGTTTCGCCCTGTTTCAGCGTCACAAGACCCAGCCGCGCCAGGTCCGGCGCCAGAGCGGTATAGACCTTGTTGAGCAGATCGTAGGAGGTGAACAGGATGAAGGCGCCGCCCTTGGAGATGGTCACTGCCCGCAGGATGCGCTCTTCCAGCGCCTCTCGGTAGCCGGGTGCGGTTGGTTCGGGCATGTCGTTCGGCGCCGCAGCAAAGACCTGTGAGGCGTAGTCGAAGGGGGAGGCAAGGCGTAGTTCATCCAGACGGAACCTATCCAGCAGGCCAAAGCCCGCCCGCTTTTTCAGGTAGCCGAACTCGCCACCTACAGTCAGTGTGGCCGAGGTGACGATGATCGTCTTGAGGCGGTCAAGGATGGTCTCCTTGACTTGGCCGGAGATATCCAGCGGAGCGGCGCACAGCCGGGCCTGTAGGCCGCGTGAACCTCGCTTTACCTCCAGCCAGCGGCAGTACCCCTCGGCATCGGCTATGCAGAACAGCAATCCGTCGACAATAGCCTGTAGGCGCCGCTCTATGCCAGCGGTGTCCACCAGTTGGTCGGTCAAGCGCTCGCGTACCTTTTCCGGCAGATCCTCGCAGCGCCGCACCAGGCTGCGCAAGGCCTGTGCATAGTCGCCGATGGCGTCGGCCAAGGCGCGCAGCCGCTGACGGCACTCCAGCCAGAAGGCGCCCTTCTCCACCGGAGGGGTGATGCGCAGCTTCTGCTCCCGTTCAGCCGGGTTTCCGGTCTCGTGTTCCACTGCCATGGCCAGCCAGTCCATGGTCGATTCGGTCAGTGTGGTCAGATCGTGGGTCTTGGGGAGCAGATGGCTTTCCAAGAGTCCGGAAAGCTCGCTATAGAGGGTGTCCAGCGACTCTGGCAGATCGTGGGCCAAGCGGTTGGAGATGATGGTCAGCAGCCCGGCGCGCGCTGCTTTCTGGGGGACAAGACGTTGCAACTGTTTAAGGATGCCGTTGCGCGAGATATTCAGCGACAGATGACTGGTAGCCACATCCTCCAGATGGTGTCCTTCGTCGAAGATCAGCCTGGTAAAAGGTGGCAGGATAGCGGTGGCGTCGTAACCGGTCTCCTTGCGCAGGACAATATCCGACAACAACAGGGCGTGGTTGACCACAAGTATTCGGGCAGACGAGGCCTCGCGCCGCGCACGGTAAAAAAAACAACGGTTGAAGTGCTTGCAGCGTGATCGGCTGCATTGGTCGGCCTCGCAACAGACCTCTTCCCATGCGCCGAAGTGCGGGGTAAAACTCAAGTCGCTCTTGCAACCATCCTGAGCGCCTTTGCTCCACTCGATGAGTGATGTCAGTTCTGCTGAGGCATCGTCCGGGAACAGACCGGGCTCGGCCTCGGCGTTCTCCAGCTTGCGCAGACAAGCGTAGTTGCTGCGGCCCTTGATCAGGGCCGCCTTGAACTCCACATTGGTATGGCGGGCCAGGAAGGGGAGATCTTTGCGGATCAGTTGTTCCTGTAGGTTGATGGTGTTGGTGGAGATTACCACCCGCTCGTTGTTGCGCACCGCCCAGAGGATGGCCGGGATCAGGTAGGCCAGGGATTTGCCTGTGCCGGTGCCGGCTTCCACCAGTACCACCCGGTCGCGATTGAAAGCCTCGGACACGGCAAAGGCCATGCGCACCTGTTCGTCGCGCTGCTCGTAGCCTTTCAGGTTGGTTGCCAGCACGCCGTCAGCGGCAAAGGTGCGGCTGACCTCGTCCAGTGATAGCAGTTCGCCCTTTTTCTCGGTAAATGGCGCCACTACCTGGTAGCAGCGAGTACAGCCATTGTCTACAATAGAGAATCCGATACCCTGGTTGCCAGCCACCGAGGCTATGTCCATGTCGGCTGCGGAGGGGGTCAGATTGCCGGTGGGATGGTTGTGAACCACCACGTCCCCCCCGGCGGCACGAGACAGAATGGCCGGCACGGCCTGTTTGGTGCCCCTGGCGATGGCATCCACCTCGCAGACGATACCATCCACATTGGTGCGGCCTATGAAGAAGACCTCGTTGCCAACGGCCCCGGCGATTTCGTGACGCATCAGCAACAGCGCGTCGTCGGTGAAATATTTATTCATGAGGGTTTCAAGCTTGAAGTTTTGTCATTTTGAATCACAATCCTGTTAATTATTGCCTGATTCTTGCTATATACTGCCGACAGCAACACGGTGAACCGGTATAAACGGAAGTCTGTATGTGAAGTCTCGCTTAGAGCAGAAACGATCTGGCCAGTAAGTGGTCATCGCCCGTGTCAGCTACTTTGGCTACGGCGGCCTTACGTTCCTTCAGCGTCATCAGGACTTTCAGATGTTTTTTTGCTTTGGCGGGACTTCCTGCGATGGATGCCGCTATCATGCACATTACAGCCAGCGGCAGGCCGGTCTGGTACCCCTGGACAAGTCTGCCGATCTCTTCACGCCGCTGCTGCTCGCTCCATGTCTGATAAATTTCTGCACCCATTTCCTGTAACATAACACCCTCCCTTAATTTTGTTCTGATACAACACACAATAGGCTATAGCATAAATTTCAGTCAACACATAACCTGACTCAGGGAGTCAGAACAAACAAATATACCGTTTTACATCACGTCTTCAGGCCATCTTTGCCGTCCCTTCAATCACAAAATCCTCGACGTAGCACTGCTACGCCTGCGGTTTTGCT
>JBAYZR010000291.1:0-4950 GCA_041672425.1 Pedobacter sp.
CGCTGCAACCGGCGAGCACGAGGAACACACCGATCTCTATCCCGGTTTTGCAGCTGTTGCCAAGCAGGAGGGCTTCCCCGAGATCGCCGTAGCCTGGAACGCTATTTCAGTTGCCGAGAAGCAACATGAGAAGCGTTATCGCGACCTATTGGCCAACATCGAGTCCAACCAGGTTTTCACACGCGAAGAAGATGTTACCTGGCGTTGCCGCAATTGTGGTTATCTCCACACCGGCAAATCCGCACCCGAGGTTTGCCTGGCATGTGTACATCCCAAGGTACATTTTGAACTGCTGGGCGAAAACTGGTAAATCAACTGCCTGATACCAGGCTATTCACACAACAAGGGAGGAATACACAATGCCGAAACTTCTTGAAATCTACAAATGTGAACTGTGCGGAAACATCGTGGAGATTGTCCATGGCGGTGGTGCGGCTTTGGTCTGCTGCGGTAAGGAAATGACACTCAGGGCAGAGAACACTGTCGATGCCGCCAAAGAAAAACATGTGCCGGTAATCGAATTAGTCGAAGGTGGCGTCAAGATCAAGGTAGGCAGCGTATCGCACCCCATGGAGGAAAAACACTACATCGAATGGATCGAGATCGTAGCCGATGGCATTGCATATCGTCAATTCCTCCAGCCGGGCGCGGTCCCGGAGGCATTCTTTGCCGTATCCGCCAAAACCCTCACCGCACGCGAATACTGCAACCTGCATGGACTCTGGTCAGCGCAATCATGACCTGTTTTTAAAAACCATAGTATTGCACAGCGGGAACCGGCTTCAGGTTCCCGCTCTCGTCACTTTACACCTGCCCACCGGTCATGTATCATCTGTTTCGATGAAACGCCTTCTCAGCCTGTACATAATCCGCGAGATTACCTCACTCTTCATGCTCAGCATCGCAGTCTTCACCCTGATCTTGCTTTTGGGGCGGCTGATCAAGCTGACCGACCTGGTGATTGCCCGCGGCGTGCCCCTGTTGGACATCAGTTTGATGATTATCTATCTGATGCCGTCCTTCCTGGTATTCACCATCCCAATGGCATTCCTGCTGGCAGTGTTATTGGCTTTTGGACGTCTCTCGGCCGACAATGAAATCACGGTCTTGAAAGCAAGCGGGATCAGCTTGATGCAACTCATGCCTCCGGTCTTGCTGTGCAGTGTTTTTGCCACGTTATTGACCCTTGCAGCCAGTACACTGGGCGTCCCGTGGGGCAACAGCGCCTTCAAACGCCTGAGCTTCGAGGTGCTGAAGCAGAACGTGGCTGTTACCATCCGTGAAAAGATCTTCTGGGACGACATTCCCGGAATTGTGCTCTACACCGAGCATTATGATGAAGAACAACATACCCTCAAGGGGATTATTATCCATGATGGCCGCGACCAGAGGAGGCCTATGACCATCTTCGCCTCCGACGGGAAGATCGGCAGCGCCCCCAACATGGATGATATCTGTCTCGTTCTAAGCAATGGCAGCATCCATGCTGCCGGAAAGGGTGACGAGTACCGTCTGCTCAACTTCGGGGAATACGTCATGACGGTGAGTGGCTCGGGTAAAGGAGCTGCTATCAGCCGCAATGAGACAGACATGGCGATTGGCGAACTGTGGCAGCAGATCGACAATCCCGCAACAACGCCGACAACCCGCCTTAAGATGCAGGCCGAGCTCCATGGCCGTTTTGCATTTCCATTTGCATCGATAGTATTTGCCGTGCTGGCCATCCCGTTTGGATTACAGAACCGCCGCTCCGGCAAGTCAGCCGGTTTCGCTACCAGTATCGTCATCCTGTTAGCCTACTATTTGATGCTGTCGCTCCTGCGAACCCTTGCGGAAAGGGGGAGCATTCCTCCCGCCTTGGCGCTATGGCTTCCCAATATTATTTTTCTTGCCGCAGGGGGGCTGTTGCTGAGGATGGCATCTCTTGAACGGAGCTTCAAGTTCCCGGATCTCGCTGCACTGCTTCCCATGCGCAGATCGGGCGGTTGACATGACTATCCTGTACCGCTACATAGCATTCACCTGGCTGCGGCTGTTCTCTCTTTGCCTTGGAAGTTTCGTAGCTGTCTATCTTGTGCTGGACATGATGGACAAAATTCCGCGCTTTATCCGTGCCGGTGGAGCAATTGGCGATATCCTGCTATTTTTTGTCTGCAAGCTACCCGAAATGATCGGCCAGGCCGCTTCATTTTCCATCCTCATGACCACCCTGCTAACCCTTGGCCAACTCTCCCGCAGCAGCGAAATTATCGCCATGCGCAGCTGTGGCGTAAGCCTCCTGCGGATCTCTTTCCCCATGCTGGTACTTGGCCTGGCTGCAAGTTTACTGTTACTGTTTAATGCCGAACTGGTGATACCCAAAAGTTACGAGCGCATGGACTACATTGAACGGGTGGTTATCAAGAAACAGAATGTGAATACTTTTTTCAAGCGCAACAACATCTGGTTCCGCTCCGATAACATGATCCTCCAGGCACAGATGTTCGAGCCCCGGACAAAGGTTCTCAAGGGTGTCATCATATGGACTCTGGATGCCTCAATGAACCCGCTCAAGCGTATCGACGCTGAAACGGCCGAGTTCCGTGAAAACCGCTGGAAACTGATTAAACCGGTTTTGAAGGACTTCCATCAGGGGCGTACCTTTACCGAGCGGACTACAACAACCATGGATTTGGCGCTGAACCTGAAAATAGACGACCTTCGTGTGCTGAACAACAACGCCGACAACCTGAGTTTCAATAAGTTGAGGGAGTATGCCGACAACCTGCAAAACGGCGGGTATCAAGCATATCGCTACCTGACCATGATGCACACCAAGCTGGCTTACCCCTTTGCAGCCTTCGTGATGGTCATCCTGGGAGTACCCTTTGCTCTCAGAAACAGCCGTTCGGGAGGTATCGCACTTGGAATCGGCGCAGGCATCAGTATCGGGTTCGCATATTTTGTAGTCAATGCCGTGCTGCTCTCCTACGGACGCAGCGGAGTGCTGCCTCCCCTGGTTGCTGCTTGGGGCGCAAATATCATCTTTGCACTCAGCGGAATATGGCTTGCAATGACCGTAAAAAACTAAAAATATGGCTTGTTTTATCAAGAAGACACTGTGAAGCCTTACTGGAGGAAACATGCGGGGAATGATTCGAACTTCATACCTTTTATTACCATCGATTATCTGTCTTACCTGGAGTGTCGCGGCATTCCCGGCTGAACGTCCGCAACGTATCAAAGCCGACAAAGCAACAGTTAAAACCACTTCTGCCCCAACGATCCTGAGCATCATCCCGGCCCAAGGAGAACCTGGCGGGAAAGTAACCATCTTCGGCGCAGAATTTGGTGAAAAAATCAGTGCTTATTTAGGGAGTGTCGAGATCCCGGCCAAGATTACAGAAGGCAAACAGCTTGAATTCACTATCCCACCGCTCGAAGCCGGACTCTACGCCCTCTACCTTAAACGCTCCGACGGCGCATTAGGCAGGGCCTACAACTTCACGGTACTTGCACTGCGCCCGATACTACGCGACATCTCTCCTCAGCAGATCAGTTCCTGCGCAGAAGGCCGGGAACGCGAGATAACCGCGCTGGGGCAAAACTTTATCGAAGGTTCACTGTTGATGTTAGACGGAGCCGCTGTCAGAAGCCGCTTTATCTCCAGCGAGGCTATCGTCTTTACACTACCGCAGATTCCGGGAGGGCTTCATCAGATTATGGTCAAGAATGGCCCTGAAAACGCATCCGCAGCCATAGCCCTGACCATCAATACCAAACCGGAGGTCAGCCAGGTTTCGGTTGGGAACGAGTATGTCAACTACTATGAATTGATCATAGAAGGTAAGAACTTTCAACAAAACTCATCGATCTATGTGGACGGGCAACGGGTCGGCGGTCGCGGCGGCCAGGAGGTAACTGAACGGGAACGCCTGATATTTGTTGACTGCACCAGGTTGATATACCAGCGTTTTCCTTATTCGCCGGTTAAAAAGGATTTTCGCATCCACGTTATCAATCCAGGGGGCGAAGGAAGCCAGGTGGTGAACGTCACGGCGCCCTGAATAGATTGCGTAACTTGGTATATGTGTCTAAACCTCTATCCTGAATTCGGCGCCGCCATCCACGTTGCACACCGACAAGCGACCGCCCATGTTCTTCTCGATGATCGCCTTTGACATGTACAGTCCGATACCTGTTCCCTTGCCCTGTCCCTTGGTTGTAAAATACGGATCAAATATCTTTGGCATGACATCTTCGCTGATGCCGCCGGCATTATCACGAATGGTTACTATCGAATGATCGTTTTCCCGGAAGATGCGGATGCTGATGAGCGGGTCAGCTACCTTGAGTTCCAACAGCGCATCCTTGGCATTGATAAGAATATTCAGAAGCGTCTGCAAGTATTCGTTGGGATGCCCATGTGCCGGAATACCAGGCTGTTCATCCAACGTCACGTTGATGCCGATGCTCTTCAGCTCGGGTGATACAAAAGTGAGCGCCCGGGAAACGACCTGATTGACAACAAAGTCACGCGGCGCCTTTTCAGGACTGAAGAAATTTCTGAAATCATCTATGGTACCGGACATATGCATGATAACGCCCATTGCCCTGGCAACGGCTTTGTCCATCTCCTCGGCGGTCAACTCTCCCACCTCGTGGAAAAACTTGATGTTCTGTACTATCAGTCCCAGGTTGTTGAGCGGCTGGCGCCATTGGTGGGCAATGTTGTTGATCATTTCTCCCATAGCCGCCAGACGTCCCTGATGGATCAAGATCTCGTCCTTCTGGCGTATTTCAGCTACAGCCATGCTGATACGGGTCTCCAGGGATTGGTTGATGTCATCCAGTTGCTGCTGTTTTAGCGCCAGCGCCTCTTCGACCTGTTTGGTCTTGCTGATATCGGTCAGTGTGATCCAATACTCGCCGTTGTTTACCGGGACAGCTTGCAGACGAGCCCAGAAAGGG
>JBAYZR010000292.1:0-4929 GCA_041672425.1 Pedobacter sp.
GTATGCTTACGACATCCGCGGGTGAGCTTGCACGGCGGGCAGACCAGCTCATCCGACGTTTAAGACGGGTGCTGCCCGGAACGGTGTCGCTTGCAAAACATGTGGGAGAGTCCAGCGCTGGAGGCGGTTCACTTCCTTTGTTACAATTAAAAACATCCCTCATTGAGGTACAGTTTGACGGGGTTTCCCCCCAGCAGATCGAGGCAGTCCTTCGAAAGGCTATCGTGCCGGTTATTGGCCGCATCCATCGCGAGCGTTTCCTGCTTGATGTTCGTACCATTCTTGACCGCGACCTGTCTGCATTATCCGGCTCACTCGTCTGGGCGGCAGTTCAGTTTTCACAGGGGTATGTATGACTGGTTTTAAAACATTTGCCTTGATCCCGGCCGCCGGCATTGGCAAGCGCATGGGTGTCTCCATCAATAAACAGTATTTGCAACTGGGTGATGTGCCTATTGTGGCCCGTACAATCTCCATCTTTGAGCAGGCCCCTTTTATTGATGGCATCTTTCTTGTTATCCCCGAAGAGGAGATCCCCTTTTGTCGCGAACATGTGGTTGAGGCACGGGGCTTCCGCAAGGTGCTGGAAATCATCCCCGGTGGCAAGGAACGCCAGAATTCGGTCATGAATGGGCTGAACGCCTTGCAACGACTGGCACGGAAGGATGATGTCGTGCTTATCCATGATGGTGTCAGGCCATTCATCACACAGTCTTTGTTACGGGAATCCATCGCTGCTGCCCTGAACAACGACGGAGCCTTGGTGGCTGTTCCTGTCAAGGACACGATCAAGACCGTCAGGTCCGGCATTGTCGTGGATACCCCTTTCCGGGATCTACTTTGGCAGGCACAGACCCCACAGTCCTTTCGCTTCAACATCATCCATTCAGCCCACCTGAATGCCGAGCGTGAGGGATTCATGGGGACCGACGACGCCTCGCTTGTAGAACGCCAAGGTGGATCCGTCCGAATTGTGCTCGGCGATTACCGTAATATCAAGATTACCACACCCGAAGATCTCGTACTGGCAGAAGCATTTCTGAACAGCCCATAAGGAGTGCCCATGATTGCGCAATTCTCCGACAGTATTCTAATCGTTGACGATGAACCGGATATTGCCCTGATACTCAAGCTGCATATGGAGGATGCCGGCTATGGCACTGCCTGGGCAAAGGACGGAAAGGTTGCCCTTGAAATGCTCGCCCAAAACGACTTCTCACTGGTGCTGCTGGATATCAGGATGCCGCGCCTGGGAGGCGTTGAGGTGTTGCGTTGCATCCGGGAGTCCGGCAAAGATGTGGCCGTGATCATGATGACCGCCCATGGCAACGAGGATCTGGCGGTTAAGTGTATGAAAACCGGGGCAATTGATTATTTCCCCAAGCCGTTTTTCTTGGACGATGTGTTGCCGCGGGTTCAGCGTGCCATTGCTTATCGGCGTGCGCTAATCGAGAAACAGCGTCTGGAACGTGAAAAGGCCGATTTTGTCTCCATGCTTTCCCATGATCTGAAAAATCCGATCACGGCCGTGATCGGATCTATCGACATCATGAGGGAAGGTCGTCTTGGCCCGGTGAACAATGAACAGGTGGAGTACCTTCAGTCGGCAATTGACAGCTGCAATGAAGTGGTTGTCATGATAGACAATCTCCTGGATATCAACCGCTTTGAGGCGGGCAAAATGCAGATGAATATACGTGGATACAATCCGGTGGAAATTGTCACAACCGCTGCTAACAGGTTTGCCAAGGCTGCGGAATATGCGCGAATTACTTTAACCATGGATCTTTCTGCAAATGTCCCCTTTGTCAACGTTGATCGGAATGCTTTCACCAGAATTATTGCCAATCTGCTGGGCAACGCAGTTAAGTTTACACCCGAAGGCGGGGGGATTACAATCTTCTGCCGGAGTATTTCCAGAGGTGATATTTCCGGGGTAAATATTCCCGAGTATATAACTATTCCGGAAGGTTTTTCCAAAAATAGCCAGTTTCTGATTCTCAGCATAAGTGATACCGGTGACGGCATTCCTCCTGGTGATCTCAGCCGGATCTTTGAACGGTTTTTTCAGTCACCACGCTCCGAACGAGAGCGGGGCGGGGCGGGTCTTGGCCTGGCCTACTGCAGGATGGCAATGGAAAAAATGGGTGGTTTGATCTGGGCGGAGAGTGAACTGGGCAATGGGAGCATGTTCAAGATCATGTTACCTGGCCAGGGCGAGGATATTGCCGAATCCTGATTAATAGGATAAACATGTTAATGAAGATGTTTTTTCCGGCTCCCTAAAATATATTCACAAAATTATTTCTGAAAAAAAGAAAGAAACCTACTCCAAATTGTCTGGTAATTGCCACATGAAATCAGCTCTGCCCCGCTTTCTCCCCTTTGCAATTTTCATGGCTTTCATCGGTCTCGATGAACTGCTGCGAACGCTTATTGAACATGGGTTCATCCAACTTGAAGCGTCAGCAACCTACTTCCTGTATCCTCTGAAGACAGTAGTTACAGGTTATATTCTTTACCGGTACAGAAAAGAGTATAACGAACTAAATTTCAAAGAGCTGTCAATAATTCCGACAACACTGCTTGTTTCCTGTGTGGGGGTGTTGGTATTCGTGCTTTGGATCCAGATGGATTGGACACTGGGCGCATCTGCAACTCCGCCGGGATTTAACCCCGAGCTGCTGCCAAGTGTGGCTGTTCGGACTATCATGACCTTTTTCAGGGTTGTCGGCGCCGTACTTGTTGTGCCGCTGATGGAGGAACTTTTCTGGCGTTCTTTTCTGATCCGTTACATCATCGACAACAATTTTGAGAAGGTCCGTATCGGCACGTTTACCTGGACATCGTTCCTTTTAACCGTTGTACTGTTTGGCCTTGAGCACAATTACATACTGGCTGGTATCATGGCTGGAATATTCTACAATCTGGTTCTCTACAAAACCCGCAGCCTCGCCCAGTGCGTGCTGGCTCACGCTGTGACCAATCTTGCGCTTGCCATCTATGTTGTCTCTACCGGGAAATGGCAGTTCTGGTGAGTTAGCCGAAAACGGTTGCGCAAAACAAGATCAAAATATGAAACCCTGTCTATATACGTTACAGTCAACCCTTTTTTCCTTAAACCAGACTATATCACTACAATCACAATCAGTCGGTATTTTTTACAATCAAGGAGACTTGCACAATATCCTGTTTAAGATTGTTGAAAAAACAACTGGTTAGAATGTTGGCATATTAAATGCTTGTTTAATATTAGTATAGGTTCAATGTATTGGAATTATTATTTTTTCGTAATATTTTTTCATAACGGGATTATTTTTATGCAAAAAAGAAATTTCACCAGGGTAGAATTTTCTGAGTGCGCTTCTGTCAAGCATGAAGATCAAATCTTCTTTGGTGATATTAAAAACATGAGCCTGCAAGGCTTGTTTATTAAAACAGGTCAGGAAATACCGTTAAATGCCATGGTTGAGATTACCATCTATAATTCCCCTGATTCTTCTATCTTTTTAAATGCCAACGTGGTTCGCCGCGAAGAAACCGGGATAGGCATGCAAATAAAAGGGATGGATGTTCATTCGTTTGTCTACTTGAGAGATGTTGTAGCAAAGCAATGCAATGACCAAGATCTCATAATGCTTGAAACGTATAAGATGGCCAGTTGTATTCATTGACCTCTAAGAGGTGAATACAAGAAATTTTAGTAGTTGTAATTATTTTGTAGTTTTCTTCAATCAACCAAGCCATTCCGACCCCTCCAGCTATTTTAAAAAGCCCCGTTGGTGGCATACCCTCTTCACAATTATTTTCAGTTAGCCAACTTTCATTATATCCCGATTATCTGGGAGTGGGGGTACGTATGTTTGAATTCAAAAAAATAGCCCATGACGACCCATTACTTAACGAAGTATACAGGCTGCGTTACAAGGTCTATTGTGATGAGTGGAAATTCGAGCGAGCAGAGGATTATCCCGAAAAAATCGAACATGACGAGTTTGATGCGCATTCGGTCCATTTTGTTGCCATAAGAAAAGATGACCGGAAGTTGGTCGGCACGATTCGTATAATTATCCATTCTGAATTGGGATTTCCCATTGAAGAGCATTGTCACATAAACGAAGAGATCCTAATGTCCGACAAGACACATTGGGGAGAAATTTCCCGTTTGGCGGTTTCCAAGGAATTCAGAAAAAGGGCAGGCGACGATTCTATTTATAAAAACGAGGATCCAATACCAGATAGTGTGAAGAGCCCTTTTTATGAGAAAAGAAAAAACAAAGACCAAATAGTTATCGGTTTATACCGATGCATTTACCGTGAAAGTCTGGAAATTGGACTGTCACATCTCTATGCATTAATGGCCAAGGGGCTGTTTCTATTACTCACCAGAATCGGTATAAACTTTATTCAGGTGGGTCCCAAACTCGAACATCACGGCATAAGAACACCCTACATCGTCTACATTAAGGAGATGATGGAGGAATTTTCCCGGATCAATAACGAACTCTACCGATGCTTCATCGAAGAAGATCATTAATTCCAACAAGCACTCTTCAGCCATTCCTGCCTGCTCTTAAACTGAAGTTCCTCACCAAAACAGCTCCAAAATGACCTGATATCACAAGAATATCAGTATGTTGTCCATTTGCTGTGCCTGCAATTTGTAGCCATGTAAATAGTATTTTTACCTTGATTTATATTATAGCTGTGGTATTATCCAACCCATGTACATCGATATCGTTCCAAATCGCGTTTCTGCACCAGCCATTCTTCTGCGGGAATCATACCGGGATGGAGACAATGTCAAAAAGCGAACTATTGGTAACATCTCTTCGCTATCCATGGATAAGGTGGAACTGATCAGGCAGGTCTTGCGCGGTGACTCACTGGTTCCGGTTACCGATCTTTTTGAAAACACTTCATCAGTTC
>JBAYZR010000293.1:0-4927 GCA_041672425.1 Pedobacter sp.
CGTAGTTTTTCTCTCCCAGGGTAATAAAGCCCCAGGAGATATTCTTCCGCGAGCCATCCTTGCAATTAACCACTACCTCCATCGGCTCAATAGGAGTTTGTGTTTCAATCGCCCGCTCGACTTTCCTGTTCCACTCCGCCGAAATCTGCCTGCGGTACTCCTCGTCAGGATATACCAGCGGCAACCACTGCTCAATTGAAGGAATGTCCTCCATAGTATAGCCGAACAGTTTGACCATCATCGGGTTCATGTATTCGCATACCTGATCCAGGCCGGTCGACAAGTAGATGGCCAGCGGGATTGTTTCCACCATGGCCCTGAATTTCTCCTCGCTCTCCCGTAGAGCCGCTTCCGACAACGCCCTTTCTGTTGCTGCTGCGTCCAGTATTGCTCGAACCGCTTCTATCTCCTGGATAACCGGACTCTCGGTCTCAAGCAATGGCATTTTTGTGAGCATCGCCACTGACCGGGCCAAACTACGGCTCGCCATCCGGCCGCCCATAACACTGATCAGCGTGACGGCCAGGATCGCTGCAACCAGTGCCGTTGTTGCCGCGACAATCGGTTTTCGATATATGTCGCGAGGTATCTCCAGTACCACTGACCAGGGCGAAACAGCCAGTTTGGCAACAAACACTCCCTTGGACTCCATGCCAACCGGACTGTTCATCATCTCAGGCGGTGCGCGACGGGCCATCACCTCATTTCTGCCGTCGAGCAGAGTCAGGCGCCATCCGTCGGGAAGCGCCACCTCGCTGAGACGTTGCTGGAACAGCCTTGTCTCGATGGTGTTGAGCAAAAGCCCCTTCGTTTGGCCATTGCGGATAACCGGAACCGCCACGGCAACCAGAGGTTCCCTGGCAACTGGACCAAAGAACATGTCTCCGACCGCTGGTTTCCCGGTTGCCAGCACGGCAGGCGCTGCTGCGCGCCCTTTTGGCCGGGGCAGTTTCGGCAGGGTTGCTCCGAATGGTACCCTGGTATTGAAAAGCATTTGCATCGTCAGGTCGGCCAGGATGACACCACCACCGAAGTTTTCGTAAAACCCCTGCGCTTCCTGGTAAAACTCATTCACGTGTGGCGGATCATCCATTAGCGACGAAGCTGCCAGCACTTGCAAAGCGGCGATCCTGGCCCCAAGGTCGTGATCAAGGGCGGTCGCCACATTGCGCACCCGATTCTCCGCCTCCCGATCTTGTTGTGCTTGCAGTGTGTGGATGTGTTGACCGGCAAGATAAACCGCGAAAAGCACAAGCGGCAGTACACACAAGCAGATCAGTCTGATCAAAAATATTTTAAGTGACATGCTTCACTCGTTTTTATTGCCGTTTGCTTTATCCGCGAAAGAGCTGTCTCCAAAATGCTTTGATGGTTGTGCCAGTTGACCGGCATATTCAAGAAGGTCTTCTTTTGTCATGTGACACCTCTTTCACGGCATCAAGTATTTTCCTGACTTTGGCCGCCAGATCATCAGGCGCGAATGGTTTTGCCAACAGTTCCGAATCCTCTTCAAACGTCATTTCCCCCTGAAACTGCTCCTCATTATAACCACTGACAAACAACACCTTGCATTCAGGTTTTATGAGTTTTATCTCCTTGTAGGCCTGCAAACCGCTTTTTTTCGGCATCTGTGCATCAAGGATCACCAACTTAATATATTCTTGTTTTTCTGCAAACTTTTCGATGGCATCCAGACCATCTGCCGCTGTAATTACATGATAGCCCATCTCCGAAAGAATATCGCTGAACAACATCAGCAGTACAGGGTCATCATCAGCAAGCAGGATTGTTTCATCACCACCCGGCAAGCTGTCAGGCAACAGCAAGGCGGACATGTTTGAAGCATGTTGCACAATCAACGGGAAGTACAGGTCAAATGTTGTGCTCTGTCCAGGTGTTGATGTAACGCATATATATCCATTATGCTGGGAAACAATTCCATATACTACAGACAGGCCAAGTCCGGTGCCCTTACCGACATCCTTGGTAGTGTAAAATGGCTCAAAAATTTGTTTTATGGTTTCCTCATCCATACCTTTGCCGTTGTCGGTTAGCGATATTTGAGCATATTTCCCTGGGGGTACGGAGCAGAACGGTGTCAAATAGAGCTGGTACAGCACCGTGCGTTTGGCGCTGACATCCAGCTCTCCGCCGTTCGGCATGGCATCGCGGGCATTGGACATCAGATTCATCAAAACCTGAGTCAGAAGAGAGTGGTCGCCATAAACAATGAGTGGAACTTCATCCATACTCTCCTTGATGATGATGTCATCACCCATAATTCGGCTGAAACTTTTCAGGGTATCGTGAACCAAAACATTTACGTTGAGATTTGTCAGCGATACATGCTGTTTGCGGCTGAAGGCAAGTAACCCTTTTGTAAGGACAGCGGCACGTTCTGCGGCGGTCAGAATCTGGTCAATGTCATGCCTGGTGGTGGAGTCTGGCGCAAACTCCTTGCGCATGACCTGGCCATATCCAAGAATCACCGCGAGTATATTGTTGAACTCATGGGCTATGCCGCCAGCCAGATGACCTATGGATTCCATTTTCTGGGCATGCATCAGTTGCTCTTCGAGCGATTTGCTCTCAGTCAGATCATTGACTGTTTCAAGTACGTGAGTAATATTCCCATTGGGGTCATAAATTGGAGCCGCTTCAATAAATAAATAACGATCTTTACCATTTACCTCTAGAAACCATCCCTCTGCCTTGTAGCCTTTCGGGTTATGCGTTGATCTTGAGACATGCGTGTAAAGCTTGGGCAATTTGGTAAAATCATCATCAAGAACAACATCAGCCATGGTCGGCTGCCTTGTTTTATAAAACGCCTTCCAGTGATCCTTGGTACCCATCATGTCGACGCGGGAAAATCCGGTGAGATTTTCACAAGCCTTGTTCCAGAGCTGTACATTATGGTTAAAATCCAGTGCAAACATAGCTACCGTGGAGTTCCGGACAACACTATCGATAAAATTCCGTTGTTCCAGCAGGGCTATTTCATTTTTATTGTGTGATGATATATCCCGTTGAATATCCGGATGATTTTGGGAAGGCGACAATCCATTTGTTTCATCATTAATATTCATAACGATATCCTTTAAATTGATTATTTTACTCCATTTAAAACAAATTTACCCTGACCAAAATTTAAATCTCTTGCTTGACAGAACCCGCAATGGTTGTATTATCAAAAGAGCAAGTACAGCACAACTCACCGGTTATTACAATTCGGGGCGATTTAATCGCCCCGTTTCTGTTTCAAACACAACAAAGTAAGGGACTTGGAACAAACTGATATTTCAACTCCTTAATTATACGGAGAAATTTATGAAGACCATGTTCTTATTGCTAGTATTGAGTATAGCGCTGTTTTCGGCGCAATTGCATGCAGAAGAAACCGACCCATCAATGGAAAACCTGAAACAGCGAATTTCAGACCGCTTTAGTAGCAGAAAAGCAATCCACTGGGGCGAGAACGTACCCGGTGTGCGAACCCGGCTGGCTACGAAGGACAAGGTCATGGCCCTGACTCTGGATGCCTGCGGCAACGCCAAAGGCAATGGTGTCGATGCCCGGCTTATGAATTTCCTCGCACGGGAGAAGATCCCTGCCACCCTTTTCATCAACGCCCGTTGGATCGATGCCAACCCGGAACTTTTCCGGCGCCTGGCCGCCAACCCGCTTTTTGAAATAGCCAACCACGGGATGTGGCATAAACCGGCCTCGACAAGCGGGCGCTCAATCTACGGCATAGTCAGCACAAAGGATGCGAAGGAGCTGGTGGATGAGATTGAACTGAATGCCCGCAAGATAGAGGCTATTACCGGCAAACGGCCCAGACTGTACCGCTCCGGCACAGCCTTCTATGACGAGGTGGCGGTCGAGATCGCCATTGTCCTCGGTCATCAAGTAGCTGGTTTTTCGATCCTTGGGGATGCCGGGGCAACCTTCAGCTCAAAGCAGGTCACAGCGGCGCTACTAAAGGCCGTGCCAGGAGACATCGCCCTGTTGCATATGAACCACCCTGAAAGCGGCACCGGTGCGGGAATTATGGCCGCCGTACCGGAGTTGAAACGCCGGGGCTTCCGGTTTGTAAGGATGTCTGATTATCCGCTGAAATAAAGGACTACTATGAACCTTGAACATTCGCTCCTCTTCCCGTGAGCAAAGCATGATAATTGAATGCCTGGCTGACAGTCTCCTGGATGACACCATCGCTCCAGGGCTTGTTCAGGAACTTGTAGATCGCGCCGCGGTTGATGGCATCGGTAATCGAGTCCAGGTCAGCATGCCCGGTCAGAATGATGCGTACCGTGTCGGGGTATATCTCTTTGACCCTGCTTAGAAACTCGGCGCCGGTCATGACGGGCATCCTCTGGTCAGAGACGACTACCGCTACCCGGTTGTTAGCCAGCAACTCGAACCCCTCCGCAGCACTACCGGCAATCAGCACCCGGTACCCTTCCAGCACAAGCATCCTTTGCAATGCCATGGCCACCCCTTTTTCGTCATCCACCACAAGGATGGTTTTTTCCGGGCCAAGGCCGTTATCGGGCGCCAGCAGCAGATGGCGATCTTCGCGCAGCAGTTGCTCAAACGCCAGGGCCGACACCGGTCGGCTGAAGTAATAGCCCTGCATCTCATCGCAACCATGCGAGCGGAGATAGTTCAACTGTCCCTCTGTTTCCACCCCTTCGGCAATCACCTTCAAATGCAGGCTATGGGCCATAGCTATTACGGTTGTGGCAATCGCGGCATTGTCCGGGTCGCTGGTGATATCCCGGACAAAGGATTTATCGATCTTGAGTTTGTCAAAGGGAAACCGCTTCAGATAGCCCAAACTGGAATAACCGGTCCCGAAATCGTCCATTGCCAGAGAGATCCCCATATCCTTCAACTCCTTGAGGATGGCCGTCACCCGTTC
>JBAYZR010000294.1:0-4914 GCA_041672425.1 Pedobacter sp.
GAGCAAGGGGATAATTGTATCCACTAAGAAAAAACTGACTGATCGCCGCTAATATGCTGATATTAAATGCTAATACAGGCAATCTTCACTGAGTTTAAAAGGGAACATCCGTTGGAGGTAACGGCGCAGGAACTCTTTGGCAGGCAGGGTCATCTTTTTCAATTTTCCAGTGGCGCTTTCCTGATAGCGGAAGGTTACCTTTCCGTTGTCCATTGATTCGATCCGGCTGTTGGCAATGGCGATACGATGGACGTAGCGCCCGAGATAGCGAAGGATCTTCTTTGAGTTGGTCAGCGGTGGTTTGCAGTACACCACCCACTCCTTTTTCCAGACCTCTTGTGGAAAGTTCTCTTCAGGCAGTGCCTTATGGGCAAGTTTCATGAACCTCGCACGAAATAGCTTGGACAGTGCTTTTACCGGGACAAGCCACTTCTTTCTCGTTGTGCGCCAGTTACCATCCTTGTCCAAGCCGCCTGCGGGAACCAGCATATGGACGTGGGGATGAAACTCTATGGCGCGGGTCCAGGTATGTAATACTTCCAGTATGGCCAGTTTTCCACCGACATGCTTGGGGTCAAGAGCGAGCTTCATGAGCATTTCTGATGCCGCTTGCATAAGAACTGAGTAGAGTTTGCTTTGATTGCTTCGCATGTTGTCTCTCAACTCTTGGGGAAGGGTGAATACAACGTGGAAGTAGCGGACGGGAAGCAGTTCTGCTTCCCGTTTTTCCAGCCAACGTTTTGTGTCGCTGGTGTGGCATTTGGGACAGCTTCTGTTTTTGCAGGAATGATACGAGTACTGCTGAAGGGCGCAAGCATCGCATTCGTGCAGATGACCACCCATGCTTTCGGTGCGGCAGGCGAGTATGTCGGCAAGCGCCCGTTTGTGGCTTGGCAGCATCCGCTCACCGAAATCAGTCAGGTATTCTCCACCATGTTTGGCCACGATATCGGCAAGCTCGATCATAGCGCCAGGCCAGTCATCAAGTGGTTGAGGGTTTTGCTTAAGTGGTCCGTGATCTTGTCGGTCAGATGGGTATAGATGCAGGTGGTTATGATGCTTCCATGTCCCAGGATCTTTTGGATGGTGCGGATATCGACACCGCATTCAAGAAGATGGGTGGCAAAGGAGTGGCGCAGAGTATGTACTGACGCCTTCTTGTTGATACCACTCTCAAGAAGAGCCGCTTTGAAAGCATTTTGCACCGTGGCGATGTTGATGTGTTCTCCTTTCCGTCCCGGAAAGAGCCACTCCTTTGTCCTGGTCTGACGCCAGAATTTGCGCAGACGAATCAGAGTCGGTTCGGAAAGTGGTACGCTGCGATCTTTACCACCTTTGCTGTCACGCACCCAGAGCAGGCGGCGCCCACCATCGATATCCTCGACCCTTAGGCGGGCCGCTTCGGAGACCCGCAGACCGCAGGAATAGATGATCGTTAAGGCCATTTGCATCACCGGCTTGCGAATAGACGCAATGATGGTGCGAACTTCATTAAGGGGTTTGAGGCGCAATTGAACGGTTATGCAAAGCTCAACATAACCGTTCTTATGGAAAGAATATTATTATGGAAAGTATACTGAATGTCGGGCGACGGCGATGACTGTTTTACCAGGTTCAAATCCCACCACAATGCTCTGATCCGCTTCACATAATGCCGCCATCCATCAGGGCTCACCTGAAAGGAGAGTGCCGCAGCATGCTGATTTCCTATTTCAAATCCCCGTCTTCTATCGCACAGTACCGGGCCGGACTCGCCGGCCCATTCCTCGATCAATTCGTCTCATGGCTAGCAGATCGTGGCTATCAACGGGTTTCTATCCGTCGCCATGTCCGTGAGGTTGCTCATTATGCAACATGGGCAGCATCCGAGGGGCTGTGCGAGATATCGCTCGACAGCGCTTCGCTTGCCAAGTTGCGCAACCATCTTACCGATCAAGGCCGCTTTCGCGAACCCAGCGGCAATCAGAACCACATCTATCAAAGTGCCTGTGTTTTTGTACGTTTTCTGGAGGCGATCAATGTCGTCCATCCGTCAACTGAGCACTCCAAGGCCCATGTGCCAACATTGTATTTGGAGTTCTGCGACTGGATGAAAGCGCATCGTGGCACGCTGGACATTACACTCGCCAGTTATCGCTTGCCAGTGGTAAATCTGTTGCAAACATTAGGCCCGCCGAATTTGGTTTACTTGCAGCCACTGGACTGAGAATCTCCGAGGGGCTTGCACTACGGATCAGTGACATCACCCCGGATGGTCTCCTGATACGCGAAACCAAGTGTTCGCAAGAGCCGGTTGGTTTGCATGCATGACAGCGTCGCTGTAGCGCTCAATCGGTATCTCATCCGACGATCCAAGGTCATTGGCAACGATGACCACATCTTCGTCTCGCACCGAGGTGGTCACCGGCTCCATTATGCCGTTGCTGCTGAGACGTTTCGGTTTGTTCTTGATGCTGCCGGTATCAATAGTACACCGGATATGCGGTACATCCAAGGTCAGCGCCATCCTGCGTTTACCGAATCCTCGCCGTCTGGCCACGCTGGTTGCCTTTGTACACTGTCTGGAATCCACAGCTCAGGACGATGCGCTCGAAGTACTTGAGGCGTTGCTGCGCGAGCTATTCAGTAATGCGGTCAAGGCGGACAAAAAAGTCCGGCAGCGAACGATAAAGGATCTTGACCAGGCTGCGATGACCCTGGCCAAGGCTTGTCATATAGTGCTCGACAACACTCTGCCAGATGAAGAACTGCGGGCCAGGCTGTTTGAAAGGATTCCTCGCGAAATGCTCACACAGGCGCTTGATAGTGTTAATGCCCTGACCAGCCCCGCCGATAATGTCTATTTCAAAGAACTCGATGCAAAATACACAACCGTAAGGCGCTTCCTTCCGGCCTTGACCGAACATATCCATTTCGGATCAAATACCGCCGGCAAGCCGCTTGTTGCTTCACTTGATTGGTTGCGGACCAATATATTGTCGCTGATCCCGCGCTGAAGGAAGCCGTATGGCAGGAAGGGTGGGAGATGTACTATCCGGGTGGGCTTGCCGGTCCAGAGTACACGATACTCCGACTGGTTCCAAGAGTTGCAAAATATTACCATCAAATGAACAAATTCATATTCGAATGAGGTCTATTACATGAAGCAGCAACGAGAAGGAGGCTTCTTGATCGCCAGAGTCCACCAGTTGTCAGGGCGGATACTGGCCAGGAAGCTCAAGGAATTCAAAGTTGATGAGATAAACCCGGCCCAGGGGAGGATATTGTTCGCCCTCTGGCAAGAAGATGGAATTCCCATCCAGGAACTGGCCAAGAAGACATCGCTGGGGAAATCGACACTGACGAGCATGCTGGACCGGCTTAAGGAAATCGGTCACGTGAGCCGGGTTCCCTCGGGAGATGACAGACGAAAAATATTGATCATGCTCACGGAGAAGAACAAATCACTCCGGGATGTCTATGACCAAGTGTCGGAGGAAATGACAGAGCTTTTTTACCATGGTTTCGCAGAGGACGAGATCGGGATATTCGAAGGAGCTTTGCGGCGTATATTGGGTAATCTTGAGCAGGATGGTACGACGGAATAGTCATTTGTCGGATTATTGATCCGAAATGTCAAAGGAGGGGGGCCTTTGAGGAACTGTTGCAAAGCCCTGCGCAAATACGACATTAATAATTTCTTGGAAAACCAAGAAAATGACGCTATACCTGCTAAATTGATGAATCAAAAGGAGGAGAGTATGAAGAGGTTTGTTGTTCTATTTATTCTGGCTGTATCTATTGTCTATGGCGGCACGGCATTAGCGCAGGAAGGTCTGACAAAGATCGCCGACAATGTCTATTCCTACGTCGGCGAGAAGGATTCCTCTCCCACTCATAGTTTTGCCGCCAACGCCGGTATTGTGATAGGACGCGACGGCATTTTGGTGGTTGATACCCTGATCTCGGCCAAGGAGGGGCAGCGGTTTCTGGCTGACATCCGCAAGATATCCGACAAACCAATCAAGTACGTGGTCAACACCCACACCCACCTGGATCATGCTTTCGGCAACTGCGTCTTTGCCAAGCTGGGTGCCATTGTCATTTCCCATGACGCGGATCGCAAATTGCTGGAAAGGGTTGGCGAATCGACTATTAAGAACATCGCTAACTACGGACTGAAGCTGGAGGATATGGTCGGTACCGAGATAGTCTACCCGTCGCTTTCCTTTAGTGAGCGGATGACCATTGACCTGGGCGGCGAAACCGTGGAACTGATCCGCACGGCACCCTCCCACACAGAAGGAAGCGTGATTGTCTACCTCCCGGCCAAGCGACTCCTATTTGCCGGCGATATCCTTTTCACCGACTTCCACCCCTACTTGGCCGACGGCGACATTCCCGGCTGGACCAGGACTCTTGACGCACTGATCGCCATGGATGTGGAACGGATCATTCCCGGCCATGGTCCGCTCTCCGCTAAAAAAGACCTGCGGGAGATGAAGGAGTACCTGCTCTTGTTCGACGCCAAGGCGCGAGAACTGGCAGCCGGTTCACAGGATGTCGATACAATTGCGGCTGAAATGAAAAAAGTCCTGCCGAAACGGTCGCTGGCCGAGTGGATGATTGCTTTCAACGTGAAGAGTCGTTATCTGGGGAAACAGTGATGTCGGGCTCAAATCTTGACTGCCTGATGAAGATTGTTGAGCGCAGTGGACTTCCATTCGTCCTCCATGAGCATACGCCTACGAGGACAATGGAGGATGCAATGCATCTGCCATTCGACCTGGCACGGATAGTCAAGACCGTGGCGTTTCGCACTCGGAACAACGGCCTTGTCCGGGCCGTACTCCGGGCCGCCAGCCGGGTCGATTATCCCCGGCTGGCGGCCCTTGTCGGCGTCAACCGCCGCGACCTTTTTCCCCTCTCGCCGGA